>JBBTBY010000080.1 GCA_038043445.1 Spirochaetota bacterium | reverse complement strand
CCCCCCCCCCCCCCCCTGCCGGAGAACAATGCATCTCACAACGGCGTTCCCGCTGCTTGGGCCGCGAGAAGCTCCGGATCACGATCGCATGAAGAGAAGATATGCCAGCACCGCCGCTGCGGCAACGGAGAGCGCAGGTGCGATGCGGTGAATGCCGGCTCGATCATGCGAAAAAGCCCATCGCCGGCACATCGCTCCCGATCAGCCGCAGCGCCTACTCCACCGGGTTCAACGATGCGAACTGTTTTTTCAGGCTGTTCAAAAAACGGTTCGGGATGACCCCGCGGAACTACCGCCTTCGGGCAGGGGCATCCCCGGCATAGAGGAACACCGATATTGGACAATATTAACCCTCGTGATATAGTGTCATTCCCGCCAAGCCGGACGGCATATCCGTGTATATGTTATCCCCAATGAAAAACGAGGAGCCATCAATGAACGCTGCGAACCAGAGAAAAGCCCGCATCGGCCTCTTCGGCGTGGGACATGACACCTATTGGCATCAATTCGAAGGCCTCTTGCAGGGGCTTATGGGATACCACGGAGAGCTGAAGAAGAAAGTGGATGCTTTCGGCGCTGAGGTGATCGACTTCGGTATGGTCGACACCAACGCCAAGGCATATGATACGCTCACAAAGATAAAGGCAGCCGACGTCGACATTCTTTTCTGTAATATGCTCACCTACGCCACATCCTCAGTGTTCGCGCCGATCATGCGGGATGCCGCTGTCCCGGTCATTCTCGTTGCGCTTCAGCCGCGGGCAGCCATGGATTACACCAAAGCGTCCACCTACATGCAGCTTGAGAACGATAATATCTGCAGCGTGCCGGAATTCACCGGTGTCGCAGTACGGCTCGGTAAAAAAGTTGCGGACGTCATCATCGGAACGCTCACCGGCGACGTGCGCGCGGATGCCGAGATAAAAGAATGGTGCGCGATAGCACGGGTGCTCCGCTCGCTCAAGGGCGCACGGCTCGGTCTCATGGGCCATGTCCTTGAATCGATGTATGACATGCATGCCGACCCCACCGCGATATCGTCCGCCTTCGGCGTACACGTACCGCTCATCGAGATAGCCGATCTCGCCGCATGCTACAAGCAGGTAAGCGACGCAGAAGTAAAGGAAAAGATCAAAGCCATCGAAGCGATATTCGATTTCCCCAATCCGAAATCGGACCCGGTGACAAAGAAGCTCACAAAGGAAGACCTCGAACAGGCGGCAAAGAGCGCCTGCGCACTGGACCGTCTCATCAAGAAATTCGATCTCACCGGCCTCGCCTACTACTACGAAGGTGAGCCCGAATCGCTCGAACGCACCATCGCGACGACGCTCATCGTCGGCAATTCGCTTCTCCTCGCCAAAGGATTTCCCATGTGCGGCGAATTCGATATTAAGACCAATGTCGCCATGCTTATCATGGACAGGCTCGGCATCGGCGGCAGCTTCGCCGAATTCCATCCCTTCGATTTCTCGGAAGACTTCATACTGGTAGGCCATGACGGACCTCACCATCTGAATATCGCCGACGGAAAGCCGGTGCTCCGTTCGCTCACCAAGTATCACGGCAAGCCGGGAAGCGGCGCGGGCGTGGAGTTCAAGATAAAGGAAGGCCCCATCACCATGCTCGGCATCACCCAGAAGGCCGACGGAAAATTCAAATTCGTCATCGGCGAAGGCGAATCGAAAAAAGGGATGATACCGCCGACGGGGAACACCAACACGCGCGGCTTTTTCCCGCCGAACACGCGCGACTTCATCAAGGCATGGGTCATGGAAGGCCCGACGCATCATTACGCGCTCGGTGTGGGCAGACATGCCGCGACGATAAAGAAGATAGCGGACGCACTCGGCATTGAAGCGGTCGTGGTAAAGGGCAACTGCAATGAAAACAAATAGAACCACAGAGAACACGGAGAGCACAGAGAGCCATGTGGCACCTGATATATCGCGGCTCATCCATGCGTTCCGCAAGGAGCCGCATGACCGCACGCCGAATTTCGAAATCGCCATCAATAAAACGAATGCACAAGCGCTCCTCGGCCATGCCCTGCCGGACGGTTACAGCTTCTGGAACGAGGATGTCCTTGCCGATGTGATATCGATGGCGAAACTTGTCGGGCAGGACGCCATACCCTGCGCGCTTCGTATGCACGCAAAGCATGCGAGCGTCAGAACGATGGATGATATTGCCGCGATCGTTCCCCCGTCAATGAATGACATGCGCGGAAAAATGGAGAGATACCTCGCCGCCGTGAAGGGCACCGGCATCGGCGTATGCGCCAATCTCGCAGGACCGCTCACCGCCGCATATATGTCAGCCGGACCGACCGCGATAGAATCGTTCATGCTCATGATATATGAACAGCCCGAACTCGTCGCAAGACTTCTTGACCTCTATACGAAATTCGCGCTCGACGTCATCGAAGCGACGAAGGACATCCCCTTCCACTTCTTCTACATCGGCGATGATGTCACCGGTTTCATGAGTCCCGATCACCTTGCCCAGCTCTGGGCGCCGCGCGAAGCGAAGATCATCGAAGCGGCACGCGCGACCGGCCGCCCGGTTATGTGTCATTGCTGCGGACCGATGAAGGACGTGCTTCCGTTCTTCGCCGACTGGAAAGTGAATGCGATAAACCCGGTGCAGACCGTGGTCAACGATGTGTATGCGATACACGAAAAGTATCCCGATTTCACCATCGTCGGGAATATCTGCGTGCAGGAGCTGTTAAGCTTCGGGACACCGGAGGCGGTAGCGGCCGACACGAAAGAGCACATCCGCAGGCTGTCCGATCGACGCGGCTATGTGGTCGCATCGAGCCATTCGATAATCGATACGGTGAAGCCGGAGAACTACCGCGCTCTGGTGGAAGCAGCCCATGCAGGGACGTACTGAGATGCTTGTCAGCGGCAACGTACGTGGTACAATCCGTATGAAGCGGAACGATCGCTGATGTGCACTGACACCATCGAGAGGCATCTATGAGATCATATCTTACGATCATACTATCGCTTGCGGTATCGGCGTACGCTGCCGACATCGGAGCGGATGCGCTGAAACAGGGGGGACTTTTCAGCGAATGGAAGTCGACGAAGTCGATTGGCACGGAATTCATTTCCGACGGCTTCAACGGCACGCCGTCCATAAAGGTGAGCTTCCCCGATCCGGATTCCACCGGCGGCATAATCACCTCGCACGTTGCCGTCAGCGACGGCATGCACACGCTCACGCTCAAGGTACGCGGTGCCGGCCGCCTTGCAGCGCATTTCTTCCAGTATGACGGGACGAAGAAAGTCCTTATCAAGGACATGCAGGACCTCGGTGCGCTCGGCGCTGACTGGAAGGAAATAAAAAAACGCATCTCAATATCCAACGGCACTGCGCTCTTCACGATGAATTATCTCATGTTCAAGGCCAATGGCTGGTTCGAGTTAGGCGATATCAAATTCATCGCCGATGAAAAGACCGTAAAACCATCGCTCGGTGTCAATCCTCGGCGGCTCGGATCGGACGGCCCCGTCGGATGCTGGTCATTCGATACGGGCGATGCCTCCGGCCTCACCATCTATGACCGCGCCGGCAACGCGCACGGCGACCTTGCTGCCGGAACGATATACACCCCCGGCAAGAACGGACAGGCGGTACGCTTCGACGGCGCTACGGGAAAGATCGTCGGCGACGGCGCGCCCGTGCTCGGCCAGAATTTCACGATCGCCGCATGGTTTCGCTCCGAGCATTTCGGCGAAAAGACACATACCCCGGAGGGGCAGCACTCCATTTACGCGGGCGATGCGAAGGGATGCCATTACTTCCGGGTAAATGCGGACGGCAAACTCGCGCTGATACGTTCGGACATTGCCGGCGTGGCGAATTCCAGCGCCGCAGTAGCCGCAGGGGATTGGACGCATATCGCCATGACATACGGCGAGGACGGAAGCTACGTATTCTATATCAACGGCAGATCAGCCGGGGCCGGCACAGCGAAGCATCAGCCGTTCGTGAACGCCGACCGCTACTGTCTCGGGCAGGCGAATGCCGGCGGACCGATACGCGCAATGAAAGGTGACCTCGATGATGTATTCGTCTATGACCGTGTGCTCTCGGGCAGCGAGATCCAGTCACTCCTTTCGCGCTCACTTGATGCGGTATCGGCAGATGAACGTACCGCCCGGCGCACATCGACACTCGGGCTCAACATCACCGGCTCAGCGGAATACAATTGGTTCACGGTCGGCAAACCGGTGACATTCCTTCCCGAAGGCGGCATCATCGATGAAGCGATACGTTCGTTCACCGGAACAGTGTACGATGCGCGTAATAGAAAGATAACGGAGCTCACATTGCCCCGTGCGGCATTCATGAACGGCGGATGGAAATGGCAGCCATCAGCACCGGGGTATTACGAGATCGCATTCTCGTACCATGCCGACGGAAAGGATATACCGCTTGCACTCGCGTACAATCTGCAGACAACGCGCGGCACGGTTAAGCAGTTTTCGCGCGCGCGCCGCGCCGTGGCTGTCATGCCGCCGATAACGGGAAAACGTCCGCCGCAGTTCGGCGTGACGCCGGATACGGCCAATGACAGAGAGGCGAAGCTTGCATCGTTCATCGGTTTCAATTTCGCCCGCATCTGGGTCGACTGGGGCGATCACTGGGACAAGACCAAGATCGTCGCGAAAAAACGCGGTGAGTACGACTGGAAACACATGGACGAAAAGATAGAGACACTGAAGCAATACGGCATCAATGAATTCTTTGCTACACTGATAGGCACGCCGCAGTGGGCATCTCCCTACCCTGACCGCACCGAGGTCGACATCTGCGTCTCGAAATTCGCAGCTTGGGCGCCGACGGACATGAAGGACTGGACCGATTTCGTCGAAGCTATCGTAAAGCGCTACGGCTCCTCCATGAAGGATTGGGAGATGTGGAATGAACCGCATCTTCCCAACGGCAGCGTGTTCTGGCGCGACACGACGGAAAAATACGCTGAGCTCGTGAAAAGCGGCTACGATACGATCAAGCGAATCGATACGTCGCACCGCGTTTGGCTCGGCGGCCAGGGCGGCAAACGCTATCTCCCCTTCTACCGCGAATTCCTCAGGCTCGGCGGTGCACCGTTCGATGTGCTCTCGATGCACGGCGCATGGCCGGGCTCATCGATACCAGAGTTCAGGGAGCTTGAGACCTCGTTCAAGGCACCGAGCCGCGTATGGGGATCGACGGAGTGGCACGGCATACTCATCAGCGCCATGGAAAAGCCCCCGAGCGAAGCGGCGCTCGCCAAGCGCATGATCCTCGATCTCTGCGATCAGCTGAAATACGGAGCGCAGCGCATTGCGGTTTTCACAATGATGGAAGGACACGGCGAAAAGGAACTGCTGCCCGTAGCCTTCGAGGACGGATCGTTCCAGCAGTCGGCAGGGCTTTTCCGTCATCGCCCCCTCGTAGAACCGCGTCCGGCAGCGGTAGCGCTCCGCGTGTTCATCGATCAGGTGTCATCAACACTCGTTTATACAGGCACCGCAGATCTTACATCCGGGCAGCGCATCGTGTATTTCAAGGACGGTGCAAAGACATTCGCCGTGCTCTGGACGGAAGGATCATCGGCCGAGCCCGACAGCCGCATACGGAGTGCACTCGCATCTGCCGCGGTCACCACCGCCGAAGGCTATCCGCTCACCGGGGCGTTCGCTGTTGAACCGGAACGGATGTATTTCATCAAAGGGCTCCCCGAATCGCTCTTCGCATCGCTTCCGCAGTCGACGGCATCGCTCAATCCCGACGTGAGGGCGCTGAAAGCCGCGGTCGCGGTCCCGCGTGCACGCTATGCTACAAAACCTATTCTCGATACTGATCTGAACACCGCCGATACGCTTCCGTGGGTCAATGTCGACTGGAACTATGTGCAGACAAGTGTACCGAAGCCCGACGGTCTTAAGGGCAGATTCGCCCTATCGATTGGTGCGCAGGGTCTTGATATCGTCATCGACGTGAAGGACCCTGTGTTCACACAGAACGAGAAAATGCCCGACTACTGGAAAGGCGACAGTGTACAGTTCGCGATAGACACGGATGGGACCGGATCGCTGTACGGGCAGACGGAATTCGTCGCCGCTCTCACACCAACAGGACCGCTCATCTATAAAGCGATAGCTGCTTCAGTGGGGGGCGACCTCCCGCAGCGCTGGACGGCCGCGAACGCGCCGCTTAAGCACGGACGCATTCTCATCGACAGGAACGGGCCGTCACTGCGCTACCGTATCCATATCGATGCAACCGAGCTTTACCCGTTCGATGTCTCGGCAAGAAAAACGGTACGCTTCTCCGTGCTCATCAACAACAACGACGGCGCGGGGCGCGCAGGATATCTCGAATGGTCAAGCGGCATCGGTGCGGCGAAAGATGCCGTGTACTATGGGAAACTGGAACCGGAATGAGAATTCTTTGCACACTGCTGCTCGCATCGCTCCTCTCTGCCGGAGAGTCCGTCATCAGCAATGGAAGCTTTGAACGCGTACAGATGAACGGCGGGCGCCTGCTTCCTATCGGCTGGGAATGGTATGCGTGGGACCGATCGCTTGACGATGTGCGCATCGGCGTCGTGCGATCGTCCTATGACGGGAGCAATGCCGTCGCGGTGAGGAGCATCACTACCGGTGCAGCAGGCATCGTTTCGCATCCGATAGCGCTCACATCGAACACGCTGTCCTATTCGTTCACGTTCTATCAGCGAAAGTCCGCCGACTATGCCGGCAACCGCCCCTGGATATTCATCACGATCTGGCAGAACGATCGGTTCATAAACAATATCGATGCGCCGAAAACACTCGCCGATAACGAATGGAAACAACTCTCATTCACCGTGCGCCGAAGCGATATACCCGCCGCATGCACACATATCCGTGTATGCCTGGCGACGCTGTCGCTCGGCACTGCTTACGAAGGAACACTGTTCTATGATGCCGTCACCGGCATTAAAAACGATAATTGATACAAGGAGTTTCCATGCCGTACCTGAACAGAACGATCAACGATGTCACACTGGAACTGAGCTTACGCCCGTTCATCGACACATCGGAAGCGGGGATACGTGCAAAAGCCCGTGAAATATTCATACAGTGGTTGGCGCTCACCAAGCACGCCGACCGCGTCTCGATCATGATGTGGACATCGGACGGATCGGAGATACTCGATTACAAAGGCGATCTCGATGAGAAATTCGAATGGTCGTACACCGTCGGTGTAGCCAATCCACGCGGGGAAAAACTCCCTGACAGCGACCCGAATAAAAAATGCATACATCACACAACGTACACCTATATCGATAATCCGCCGCTCTTCACCTACCGCTGGTACAAGCGTTTCCTTGAGATAATACGCGAGGAATGCCATGCGGTCACGGGAAAACCCGTACGTCTCGGCGCCACATTCGATCCTGGCCCGGAATTCGCGAAGTCGAAATTCAAATACGAGAAGCATCCGGAGATATGCCTCGGCGGCACCATGGGCAAGGCGAGCTTCGTCGTCTGCTATTCGACGCTCCATGCGGACAAAGGGAAATACGCGGGCTATCCGAACGGCATCCCGGAAGGGACGCTGCTTGGTGAATTCCTCGGACGGCAGAGCAGGATATTCTGCGCCGACATGGGATTCGAATTCCTCTGGCTCTCCAACGGCTTCGGCTTCGGGATGGAAACATGGGGAATGTACGGTGCTGTGTTTAACGGGAAGGAATTCAGCCCCGCAAAAGCGAACGATGTAAAGAAGATATCGCTCGATTTCTGGGCGAGCTTCCGCCGCGAATGCCCGAGCCTGCCGCTCCGCACGCGGGGTACGAATCAGACGACAGGCCGCGACCTTGCGAGCGACGGTGTACCGCTCCGCGAGATCTATCGCAGCGGATACGGGCTCGAACCGCCGCCCAATTCTCCATGGGCCGCGCTCAACGGCGACTTCGGCCTTGAGCTCGCCGGCTGGATGAGCCATATCGCCGAGATACCGGGAACGACATATCCGTTCCGTTTCTACGTGCACGATCTGTGGTTCATCAATGATCCGTGGATAGACCGCTACGGACGCGAACCGCATGACATTTACCTCCCGCTCGCGGTCGCGCGTGTCGACGGGAACGGTGATATGTCGCTCCCCACAGATGTGAACATTCTCTCCGTCGACGGGACGTACGGACAGACGCAGGACCTCATACCCAACGAAGTGATACCGTTCATGCTCGACTGCTTCGGCACATCGCCCGACGCGCCGGGGCTTATCACATGGCTTTACCCGTTCGATGAATATCACGATATGGCGTACGACGGCAAACGCATCGGAGAGGTGTTCTTCGGCGACTGGTTCATGCGCACGGCGATAAATAACGGCTTTCCGGTGAATACCGTCGTAAGCACGAAGAATTATCTCTCCGCGCTCGCGAAGGATCCGAAGCGATTCGCACAGACGATAATCACGTCGCCGGTACCGTCGAACGGGGCTATCGCGAAAGCGCTCATCGCGCATGTAGAGGCAGGCGGACGGCTTATGCTCTATGGCCCCACCGACCACGCGGACAGAACAATGCTCGATCTCCTCGGCATATCCCATGCATCGCCGATAGACGGCGAAATGGATATCGCTGTATCCATCCCGTGCGATACGCTGACCGCGCGTAAAGCAGCGGTGAAGATCTTGCATGATCCATTATCATCCGCCGGCGGCATCACGACCGTCCTTTCGGGAAAGGCAGACACCGCGGCAACAGTATCGAAAAACGGAGAAACACGCGTGATAGCGCTCTCGCGCAGGCAGAAGGAATGGAACGGCGGCGGCATTACCTGGGTACGCGGGACGAATTCGTTCGCACTGCCGGAACATCATGCAGCCCATCTGCCCGGCATGCGCGATCAGAACGAGTTTTTCTATCCCGAGCTCCTCATGCGTCTGATGATGTCCGCGTTCAGTATCGATCTCATGCTCGACAAACGCGAAAGTGCACAGAAGAATCCCATCATGACGGTATCACGCCACAAAGGCGGATTCTACTTCGCCGGTCATTCGCCGAACGTGGGAGTATCCCAGACGTTCAGATTCCCGTACGGAGCACCGGCACTGTGCGGACTTGAGACATTCATCGAGAACGGGCGGTCATCCTACCGCATGCCGAAAGCATGGCGGCGTGAATGCCGCATTTTCATCGATCAGAAAGAAGCATCCGATGTTTCATGCGCGGAGCAGTGCTCCGGCATGGTAGGAGTCACGCGGCGGCTGCGATTGCGCGGCACGAAGAACGCGACGGTGCGCTTTTTCCCCGAGACGGGAACCGATGCAAAGGTGACCTTCCTCAAGAACCCGCAAAACCCATTCCTGAAAGGTGATTTCGTTACGCCGAAACGGGAGATGACCGCGGACGGTGAATGCCTTGCGATCGACAACGTCACAGATGATCTTCTCATCTCCTGGTAGGTACCTATGAAAAAACACCGCTTTCTCTTCCAATCGCTCCTGTCTCTGTGCGCGGCCGCGGGGCAGATACTCGCGCAGGCCCCCGTGACGTCCTATGAAAATATTGCGCAGAAAAAACCGCATGTATCATCGGATCCCAATCCCAGTGTGGGGCGGGGATTCTACTCGTTCCTGACGGACGGTGACCTCTCGACTGACGACAAGACATCGACATATGCCACCGGCAATGCCGCACAATTCCCGAAAACGGTCACCATAGACCTCGAGGGATCGTATTACGTCGATAGAATAAAGGTTTACAATTCGAAACAAGGCGGCACGAAAACCGTCACTGTTGCGGTATCGCCGGATAATGCCGAATTCACAACGATCGGCGAAAAGGAATTCGCAAATTATTCACAGGAGATCTTCGAGCTCGGCACGCTGAACAAAAGCAACATCCGATATGTAAGGATAATATTCAAGGACAGGCATGCGATCGGGTTCATGAACAAGAGCGATCTGAACTATGTCTTTCTGAGGAAGGTGGAAGTATATGGCGCGAGGGCCAGGGAGGCGTCGATGCAGCAGACCGGTAACAGCAGTTTTCTGCCCTCAGACGATACACGGCTTTTCTATTCCGACTATGCACGGAAAAGCATCGTCGATACCCCCGCCGGAAGAGCAGTGCGTTTCGACCGTATCATCGATCCGGGCGGCAAAGGGTATCAATGGGATAATCCCGGAACACGGCTCCGGTTCAAGACCGATGCCGCGTCAGTGTCCGTGCATCTCTACTACAATGAGAAGCATGTCTCGACATCGGCGCGCAACCCCATAGGACGATATTCCATTGACGGAAAAAGCGACAGCTCGTGGCGATTCACTTCCGCACAGACATCGACAGTTCGAAAACCCGAAACCGTCATCGTTCCGATAACGCCGCCGTCTTCCGGCATGCACGAATACACAATCGTCCTCCCCTATGGCGACTCGGTCGACGTGCTCGGCATAACGGTCCCCGACAATGCGCGTTTTGAAACGCCCGCGCCGCGTCCGACGAAACGCCTCATAGCATACGGCGATTCCGTCACACACGGATTCACCGCGAGCGAAGTGACCAAGTCATATATATTCCGATTTGCGAACAGGATGGATTGGCAGCTCGTGAATATGGGTATAGGCGGGCGCAGCGCATCACCGAACGAAGGGGCGTTCATCGCATCGCAGAACGGTGATGTCATAAGTATTCTCATCGGTGTGAACGACTGGCAGGGCGGGCGGGCGATAGCGTCGTTCAAGTCGAACTACGAGGGTTTCCTGAAGAACCTGAGGGGCGTTCAGCCGAACGTACCGCTCATCATCATCACGCCGCTCTGGGTACCGGCTTCATGGAAACCCGCAACCGCAACGATAGAGCTTGAAGAATACCGGAGGACGATACGTGAGATCGTCGCCGCTCTGGGCGATGCGAACATCAAACTTATTGACGGACCGTCGCTTATCGATCACGAAGACGGTTTCTTTGACAAAGTGGGGGTGCATCCGAACGATGACGGTTTCGCGCAGATGGCGGAACGGTTGGCGGAGGCGGTGAGGCAATGAAGAAAATCGAACCACTGAGGGCACAGAGAAGTACAGAGCGGAACGAAAACCCATTCCTTCTCTGTGATCTCTGTGGTTCTTATCCCTCCCGATCGAAATGCATTACGTCCGCGAAAGGATAAGGAGTATTGATGATAAAGAAAACCATGACATCATTTATCGCGATCATCGCGATGGCAACCGCGGGTGAGCTTACCGTGCCGAACGGCGATTTTGAACGGACAACCGTGAAAGACGGCATCACGATGCCGGAAAGCTGGACCGTGTACAAATGGACGAAAACAGCGGCGGCGGAGTGCACCGCGGTAAAAGGCGGCGTATCCGGCGAATATGCGATCGCAATACGCCCGATATCGCCGGGGGGCATCGGATTTATATCGAAGAACATCGCGCTCCCGGAGAATTTCGCCACGATAGTGCTCACGTTCCGGATAAAAGCGGACGCTGATCTCTCAAAGCATACGCCGTGGGCGTTCGTCAGCTGGCATGCAAAGCAGAAATTCCTCAACAAAAAGGACGCGGTCATCGGCTCTGCGCAGACCGAATGGAAGCAGGTGCGCCTCACCATCGACCGTGCTGATATACCTGCGGAAGCGGATTCCATTGCCGTGAACCTCGCCGTGCAGGGTGCGGCGGACGGGAGCGGGGGCATACTCTATGATGCACTCGCGCTCGCCTATACCAGCGCCGACACGGCAGGTGCAGCGGCGAACCCCGCATCCATGATACCGAACGCGGGGTTCGAATCGTCACGCGCGGAAGCGGGGTTTTCCGCACACCAGCCGACGCAGTGGGTGATAACCCGCTGGGCAGCGAAGAACGACACGAAGGCGCTCGGTGTATCTTCCGATGAAGCAGCATCAGGAAAGCAGTCGCTGTTCATTACGGCCACCGAACTCGGCAGTGTGGGATATTCTTCGCCCGCAGTGCCGCTCGCCGGTGATTTTAAATTCCTATCCGCAGAGGCGTCCCTCAAACTTTCCTCCACCCTGAACGCGAACCCGTGGATATTCATCACCTGGAACAAGGGCGGCGCCTTCATATCGCGCACCGATATACCGTCGGTCGTGAGCAAGGGATCATGGCAGACAATATCGATCGAGGTCGCACGCACGGACATACCGAAGGATGCGGACTCTTTCAGGATCAACTGCGCCCTGCTCGGCCAGAAGAACCCCGCCGGCACGCTCTTTATCGACGATATCATCGCCGCAACAAGCATGACACGACGTGAATTTAAGCTCAAACCGTCGCACGAGTACGCCTGGTTCGAGGACACCCCGGTCAGTTTCACCTGCGAAGATCCGCCGGAGGAAATAACCGCTGTGAAAGGGACGATATACGACTCGAGCGGCGCAGAGGTCACGGAGATCACCGTTGACCGTGCAGCATTCATCAGGAACGGCTGGGTGTGGCGCGCTCCGGCTCCGGGGTATTATGAGATCGCATTCGGCGCGTTGACCGCAAACACGACGCGTCCGTTCGTACGCAGCTTTACGCTTCGCGGGAAGGATGCAACGAAACGCTTCGACCGCGGACGCTACAGCGTCGCGGTGATAAAAAAACACAGCGGCGCACGCTCCGATCAATTCGGTTTCGATCACCAGAGCGATGACAATGACGGTATGAACCTGGCATCCATTCTTGGCTTCGGCTACATGCGCATGTGGGTGCACTGGGGTTATCACTGGAACAAAAAAAGCATCGTGAACCCGGCGAAAGGCGTTTTCCAATGGGACGGTATCGACCGCGGGCTCGAACAAGCGGAGCGATACGGCATGAAGAACAACGTCCTCACGCTTTTCGGCACACCGCAATGGGTATCACCCTACCCCGACCGCACCGATATCGACATCTGTGTTGCGAGGTATTCGGTGTGGCTTCCAACAGATATCTCCGCGTGGACCGATTTCATCAATGCGCTTCTCGGGCGCTACAAAAATCGGATCTCGAACTGGGAGCTCTGGAATGAGCCGCATCTGCCGACGGGAAGCTGCTTCTGGCGCGATTCGACGAGCAATTATGTCACGCTCGTGAAGAGCGGGTACGAAACGATTAAGCAGCTGCAGCCGAACGCTACCGTGTGGCTCGGCGGACAGGGCGGAAGACGATACATCCCCTTCTATAGGGAATTCCTTGACTCCGGCGGATTCCCCTACTACGACATACTCTCCATGCACGGGAGTTTCCCGGAAGTAAAGCTCTTCTGGGACCTTGAGAAAAAGCGCAACCTCACACCCAAGCCGTGGGGTGCTACCGAATGGCATGCGGTGCTCATCAATATGTCGCTTTCGGGGAATAAACTTTCCGATGAACCTGAGCTCTGCCGACGCATGATGACCGATCTCATGCAGCAGCTGAAATTCGGCGCCGGACGCATCGCGCTCTTCGAGGTGCGCAACCTCGCGGAGAAGGAAACACTTGAGTTCGCAAAAGCCAACGGGATATTCACACACACATCAGGGATGTTCCGCTCTCAGCCGTCGATCGAACCGCGCATGTGCGGCGTAGTGATACGGAATTTCATCGACCGTGTGACCGACCGCATCAGTTATGTGCGCGAATACGATCTCGGCGCTCAGAAAGCGGTTCTCCTCATGAGCGGCGGAAAACAGCATCTTGTCGTATGGAACGAAGGCGATCAGCCGGCAGCGCTCGATGCCCGGCTCGCAAAGGCGTACAACAGCATCGCCGTCACGTGGGAAGGGAAACCGTGGACCGACCGTATGCTCGATACCGCATCGATGTACTATCTCTCCGGCTTCAGCGAGAATGCCCTTACGGGTATCGATGCCCCTGCGACGGCATTGCTCTATCCGCTTGAGCGCAAGAAAGCATCAAGCGATGCAAATGCACCGAACGGCACGCTCTCTCCTTCTCCGATATTTTCAGACGTTACGGGACCGGTCTCATCCGACGCGGTTTGGAATACCGGCGACTGGGTGTTCAGAGGTATCAATAACGCTGATCGCCCGGATGGTTTCAAAGCGCGTTTTGCTGCATACTGCGGCAAGACCGGGCTTGACATCATCGTCGATGTCCGCGACAACAAATTCGTGCAGAATGAGAAGCCGGGTGCCGCGTACAACGGCGACAGCATACAGTTCGCGCTCGACGCGGAAGGGTTAGGCGCAAAAGGTGATCAAACCGAGATATCCGTCGCGCTCACGGCGAACGGCACGGTCATTTGGAAGCATATGTCCGCGGCTATCGGCGGCGATATACCGCAGAACTGGACGGCGGCCGACAGGGAAGTGAAATACGCGCGCGCCGACATCGATAAGAGTGACGGGCGTACACTGTACAAGGTCCATGTCGACTGGACGGAATTCTATCCGTTCAGTTTTGATCCCAAAAAGCCCGTGCGACTGTCGGTACTTGTGAACAACAACGATGGCAGCGGACGCATAGGCTGGCTCGGATGGAGCGGCGGCATCGGCGATGACAAGGACCCGTCGCAGTTCGGAAAATTGAACGGGCAGTGACCAATGATTACGCGGAGTTCGCTATGAGTCGGCAGCCCAACATTCTCTGGCTCATGACCGACGAACAGCGCACCGACTCCCTCGGATGCTACGGCAGTCCATGGGTGAAAACGCCCTGCCTCGACCGTCTCGCGCGTGAAGGCGTTGTATTCGAGAACGCTATCACACCGGCCCCCGCCTGTGTCCCCGCCCGCGTATCGATAGCCACGGGAAAAATGCCGCATGAGACGGGATGCTGGCACAATGAGTGGCGTGCGGAGGAGCCGCTGGCTTTCCTTACGCATCATTTCGCCGATGCGGGGTATCAAACAGCCGGTTTCGGCAAGATGCATTTCAATGCAAAGAACAAAGCGTTCCAGACGCAGGAAGAGATAACACTGTCATCGCATGTCGATTATTTTGATTATGCGAAAATATACGATGAATCGGAATTCGATGTTGTGAAATATCCGGGTGATAAGTCGCGCTGGATACTCGGCGGAAAATTCCCCGCACCCCTTGAGGAGACCTCGGAGCACATCGTCGCATCGAAAGCACTTGATTGGCTCGCCGGTCGCGATACACAAAAACCGTTCCTGCTGAAAGTCTCGTTCAACGGCCCGCATACGCCGGTAGTACCGCCCGCGCCCTACGATACGATGATACGCGAAGGCGATATACGCTTCCCTGACAACACGATGCATTTTCCCGCCGATCACCCTGAATGGACATCGCGCTTGATACAAAGCGGCTATGCGGATGCCTCTCGCTTGTCAATGGCACAGCAACGCGCCATGCGCCGCTACTATTACGGCTATGCCTCCTTCCTCGACATGGAATTCGGGCGCGTGATCTCGTATCTTGAAAAAGAGAATATCCTTGACAACACCATTATCGCATTCACGTCCGATCACGGCACGCATCTCGGCGATTTCGGCTTGATACAGAAACAGACATTCTTCGATCCGGTCATCCGTGTACCGCTCATTTTCAGATATCCGAACGCGATGCGGAGCGGGACGCGACTCTCCTCTCCGGCAAGCACTGCATCGCTGTTGCCGACGCTGCTTGATGCTGCGGGTATTTCCCCGCCAGCCGATGTCGCACCGTCGCTTACTTCGTCCTCAGATACCGACAAAGCCTCACCGGTGATGAGTGAATTCATGTACACACCGCAGCATATTCGCCGCGATGACAAATTCATGATGATTCGTGACCGCTCATGGAAGCTTTCCTTCGTACTCGATGCGTATCCCAGAAGCGCGATGCTCACCGCAACGAATGACCGCAATGAACGCGATCGAATACACGAAAAATCGGGCGTTGCCGATTTACTTTTCGGCCATTCCATGGCACACTATGCCGGACAGGGCAATACCCCGGCGCCGACATGACGGTCGGCGCCGGGTATAAGAACGATGGAGGGAACCATGAAACGATCGATCATTCTCGCAGCGCTCGCAGCGGCAACGCTCGGGGCTCAATCACCAACTGCCGGACTCATAGCGCGCTGGACATTCGATGACACCGACGCAGACAAAGCAGCGAACACGGTAAAGGACGCCGTGGGAAAGCATCACGGCACGCTCATGAAGGGCGCGGTATTCACCGAAGGAAGAACGCTCGGTGCAGTACAGTTCAACGGGAAAGAATCATGTATCGAAGGGAAGACGATGCCGTCCATCGGACAGGAGTTCTCCATCACTGCATGGGTAAAAAGCGATAACCTCGCCGCGGGACAACAGTCGGTATTCTCGGGGAACACCAAGGGCAGTCACTATCTGCGCATCAATCAGGACGGCACACTGCAGCTGGTGCGGGCGGAAACCGCCTCGGTTGCAACTTCGAATGGGAAAATAAAATCGGGAATATGGCAGCATGTGGCAGTGACTTACGCAAACGGAAAATGGGACTTTCTCATCAATGGAGTGATCGCGGGAAGCGGCAGTACGGCCCATATCGACTTCACTGTCGCTGGAAAATTCGTTGTCGGACGCCTTGGCCCCGCAGGTGGTATACGTCCCATGTTCGGCGCCATCGACGATCTGTGCGTGTACAACCGGGTGTTAGGATCCGACGAGCTGGCCGCACTCGCAAAGTAGTGGTGTCGAAACCGAGGCATGTCCCAGAACGGTTTTATCAGCGCATTACGGTCACGCGGCTGATATCCCTTTTCCCGACAAGTGAGCGCCATGTCTCACCGGCTATCTGACCGATGTATTCCACCGCCCACGCCGGTTGCTGCCCGAAGAATATGCAAAAGTAATTTCCCTTGCGCGTATAGGCAAGCCCGCCCGGCGGTATGCTCGGAACGGGTTTTTCATCACCGAGATCAAATGGTATGGGGCCGTATGCTTCTCTGCCCCAGAGCGTGAGCTCTATCGTGCAGGGAAGATGCGAATAGAATGCGCGGGCGACCTTCGTATCGAAGAGCTCAGCGGTCAGTTTCAGCGAACCGAGATCGAGCGTGACAGTCATGAATAACTCCGGCAACAGCTTTTACATGATATACGCATGGACTGGAAATAAAAAATCATGATCGATAACGATATTTTCTATCGGCCCCGGCTTCTGCCCATGCGTAAAATGCCGTGCGCCGTCATTGGCATTCAATGCCACTAGATCATCGCCTGGCGTGAGTGGAGAGATCGCGTGCAATTTTCGTATCAATCCATTTCTGCAGAATCCACCGACATGTATGCCATCCTGATTGATCTTCGGGTTGTCATTGAAAAGCTTAACATTCTCAACACGGAAATCTTCGGTCTCACAAAGCATGACAAAAAACGAGTCCGGATTGGCAACGGTCAGGTTCTTCAAAATGAGATGTGACATGCGCAGAAAATATATTCCCACGCCGCCGTAATCGTCAAGCTGTTCCGGAACTCCGCGCGGATTTTCTTTCCCGTTGACGTCCCAGATACCGCCCGCTATTTCTATATCGCTGTTGCCTTTCTCATGATCGGCATTGGTGAGAAGCCAGTCGTCAAATCGCTTGCCGGTATGCGCCGCCAGTTTCAGTACCGTTCGGGTATCGGCAATTATTCTGGTGTTGGAAAACACCTTGAGTGTCTTTGAAATCAGAAAACGCCCGGGCGGGAGATGGATCGAACGATCGCCTCCGTTGAGCGCATCCTGAAGGACGGCGTAATTGTCCGTAACGCCGTCGCCTGTCATTTTTTCCGCAAGGTCGATTTTTCTGCTTCGGAGAATCATCCGTAACTCCTCCTGTGAATTGTCAGTACATGTATCTAGCAATAACTATGTGATAATACCCGCTATCGACAAAAAAGAAAAGCCGGCGGGTTCCCTTGACAGAACAGTGACATATGATTATACTATACATGCCTGTACATGTATAGATAATATCATGACAAATTACTCAAAAATTGTTGAAAATATCGAAGCCGATATCGGCGAGTCGCTGAATGAAGGGGACTATATCCCGTCCTTCAGTGACATCATGAAGCGCTTCAAGGTGAGCAAGATAACCGCGCAGACGGCGGTGAAGCATCTCAAAGATAACGGTTCGGTGTCATTCCTCCCCGGCAAGGGATATCGTGTTGCCAAACGTTCAAAGCAGATAACGATAGCGACGTACGCCTGTTATCGTCCGTTCAATCTTGACATTACCCATGCGTCGACCTACAACGCATTCGCCGATGAATGCTCCCGCCGAAAGTTATCCATGAACGTCATATACAGCGACGCTCCCGGTTTCAACCGCGCGGACGACTGTATACTCATCGGTATGTTCGACCCGAAGGACATCGCACCGTTCGCGGGAAGGAATGCCGTGCTCGTCGATGCCGTCCATGATGCGCTCCCGTCAGTATCGTTCGATATGCCCCATGCCTGCCGCATCGCGCTCGAACATGCCGGCGACGTACCGCTCTTTCTGGTACTCCCGCCGTCAACGCGCGCCGATGAGATACGGCATGCTTTCGATGCGCTTGCACCGAAGGACCTGCGCGCGCATACCGCATCGCTCTGGTACGATGAGGAAGAAGCGAAACGCATCATGGCGGACTGGCGCGGGGAGACCATTATCGCGTTCAACAATATCGAGGCGAACCTGCTGCTCCGTACTTTGCCGGCTGGATCGAATAAACCGCATATGATAGCGCTGAAGAAATCGGTCAATGAGATCGGCACGCTCGTGAGCGGCATACTGCCGCAGCATGCGGACATCGCATCCGTTGCGGTCGAATGCATCGTGAACGAACGCATGAAAAAGAAGATGGAGATACATCTCAAGGGCGAATGGATAGAAGGCGAAACCTGAGGAGCATGCATGAGAATCATAGCCATCATATTGATTACCGCAACGTTGACATTCCCCGCGGATGTGGTATGGCAACTCGGCGTCAGCGACGGAACGAGCACGGAATTCGTACCGTACTCCAGCAAGGAATTCATATACTCGAGAGAATTCACCAATCTTCCGGGATATGATGCGCTCAAACATCAGTTCACCTATACGGCCGCCCTCGGCGAGAACGGCCGCCCGAAATTCCCCGCAGGTATATCGTCGCCCGGGGCAGCAAACCCGACATGGGCGAACCGGCAGTTCATCACCTGGGATGACGACGGTGAAGGTACGCGCGTATTCGAAATAAAGATCATCAATTCCGGTGTGCTTGTCATCGGTCCCGGACCGCTCAATGAGAACCTCGACCCCGATACGCTCGTGCAGTACTCCCTGCGCATCTCATTGCCCTCGGAGCAACTCTTCCATCAATATCTTCCCAATGACCTCAAAAATCCGGTCACCGTACGTGCATCGTTCACACCGCGTAAAGGTAAAAACGTCATAGAGCTCCTGGAGAATTCGGGGAAAACGTATCGCCGATGTTATCACTACGACTATCTGAAAGTCATGCGCGAGAACGACGCCGCGCGTAATGTACCGGTACTTGAGCTCGCCCCCGCGCGCGGCTTCCTCCACAGCACCGCGTACGACCGCGACAAACCGGCATTCCTCAGCCTGCATGTGTTCAATCTCGTACCGCGTGCCGATGCTGCTGTTGCCGTACGTTTCCTTGATTTTTTCGACACCGTCATCGCTGAACGAACAGTAACAGGCACCGCGAACGAGAACGGACGGATGCAGCTTGAGACACCAATGCCCTCGGTCGCCGGAAGCGTGCGTGCCTTTGCATCGCTCAGCATAGGCGGGACAGCGCAGAAGATACAGATGGGAAAGACGAATGTGATGCTCCGCGCAGCAGCGGTACGGACGATAGCCCCGATGAGCGAAGAGGAAAAGGACATGCAATTCCTCGGCATGAGTTCACTTGAGCCGACCATATTCGACCCCTATGATGACAGGTCCTATTTCGAGCATGATATCAATGACTATCGCGCATGGCGCCGAATTCTCGGCACCTTTCATGAACGGCTTCACTCCCTGCGCTGGGCACACCTTGAGAAGAACAAGGGTGAATACCGCTGGGATTTCTGGGACAAGCTCATTGACGGGGAGCATCGCGACGGGGTACGCCTGCAGGTAACGCTTCTCACCATTCCCGAATGGCATGCGAAAGAACTGTACCCGGATCGGAAATATATATGGGACGGCACCTACAGCAAACCGGACATGAATGAATGGCGGCGATTATGTACTGATGTGACAACGCGCTACAAAGGGAAAATATCCGAGATAGAGGTTTGGAATGAGCCCTCCGAGTTCTCAAAATTCTGGTATAAAGCGGACGCCTCGGATTATTTCGACCTCATTAAGAACGCATCCGAAACGGTACGCGCCGTCGACCCGCGCATCGCCATCGTGGCCGAAACGGTGTGGGCACGGCAGTTGGACTTCTCGCAGAAGCTCTACGCCCTGGGCGTCGGGAAGTATATCGATCACCCCGCCGATCACTATTGGACGGATGAGCGCCTGGAAAGCGTGAACCTCTTTCTTGCATCCGTGGGAACGAACCGCGGATTGTACGCGAACGAGACAAAGTCCGGTATACGAGATAATGTCGGCGAGGTGACCGAGGACCTGCGAAAAAAGTCCGCACGCATGATGCTTCGCAATCTCATCTACGGAAATGCGAACGGAATAGCACGGACGTATGAATTCATGATGCGTTCTCTCGCAGAGCGTATATACGGCCTTGTGAACCCCGACAACACGCCGAAATATCTCTTCAGCGTGATGAAGACCGCCGTCAACCGTACTGCCGGGGCGCGCTTTGAGAAGCGTATCGCGCTCGCTGCGAACGTCGATTCTTTCCTTTACCGCTACATGAACCCTGTCCGCATCCGGGAGAATCACGGCGAAACCGCGCTTTTCATTTTCAATCGCGCGGGGACAAAGCCGATGTCGATATACTGCGGCAAGGACAGTGTCACCCTCGTCGATATCATGGACAACGAACGTATCGCAGCGACAAAAGGGGGCGTACTCACGTTCACGCTCGATGAGAACCCCGTCATCGTTCTCGGCGCCGACAGCCGTGCGCTCCTTGCCCAGGATGATATCGCTGTCAACCCGCCGCAGATAGATGCATTGCCCGACGGCACTATCGAAGCTGATATACGGATAACAGGAACATCACCGGTCACGCTCATTGTCGAAAGCGGTCTCGGCCCCCCGATACGGACAAGCCTGACGCCGACAGGTACACTATCGTCGTATCGTCTGCGCATCCCGCTCAACAATGCGCCGGAGGGCGATCATATTATCCGCATACGCGCCGAACGCACGCCGATGATAATGCTGAGAGAGATCCCGGTAGCGGTGAACAAACGACCCATCGGAGAGAACATCCTTAACGCCGACACGCTCTCCGAGAGTGCGAAGGCATGGACTTCCTGGGGCAAGGGCACACTGACACGCGGTGTGCTTCGCGGCATGACGACAGCAAAAAAGGAATTCGTAAATAGCGACACCGGCGGCATCTCCATCGCATCGCCCATCGCCGTTCAGCCGTCGCGGTCATATCTGGTATCGGCACGCCTGCGCGGCGAGGGTGAATTCAGTACGCATTTCAACACCATGTTCGCCGACGGAAAAAGATCGCCGAAGGATACCGGATTTTTCCGTGCAAAACTGAAACCGTACTGGACGCCCTTCTCTCGAAAGGTCAATACCGCCATGAATGTATCCGGCATGGAGCTTAATTTCCTCATGTTTAAAACAGCCGGACACTTCGAGCTCGGCGATGTATCGGTCATGCGCATCGATCCCCTCATGCCGGTCAACAGGATACTCTATCGAATGAATGCAAAAGAAGGCGCGGCTATCACTGCCGACGGCGATATCGGCGAATGGAATGCCGCCGACTTCATTACAGTGAACGATGAGAATGCTGTTGCTGAAGACGACTGGCGCGACGGTGATTGTTCATTCTCCATGGCCGCAGCCTGGAAGAGCGGCGGCATCGTACTCGCGATCACGGTCACCGACGATACCGACACCCCGAGCACTGCCGATGAAACGCTCGCGGACGGCGACAGCGTGGAGATAGGTATGGCACCGTCCATCGATATTTCTGGAAGTTTCCGTATCGCGGTCGGCAGGAAGAACGGCAGCACCGCGGTCTATCGCAAAAGCATCATACCGTCACCGGACATCGTTCCGTCGTACCGTATCGGCGAGGCGCCGGAAGGGATCACCGCAGCGGTCGTTCGCTCGGGCAGCACCACGACCTATGAAATAAAAAACGCATCACCTGCGATATTCCCGATGTTCGCAACCGCTCGGGAAAAAGAGATCGGGTTCGCCGTTCTTGTCAATGATATCGACGGAGACAGAAAAAGCAGGCTCGGCTGGGCAGGCGGTTTGTCCGATAACGGCGGCGCGTATCATTTCGGCACACTGAAACTGCAATGAAAGTACAAGGAGAAAACACCATGAATCCTCGGCTCATCATCACTATCATCCTGGCCGCTGCACTCCTCCATGCCGACGACGCAAAAGAAGCGCTGATACGC
Source organism: Spirochaetota bacterium (assembly GCA_038043445.1). Lineage (NCBI taxonomy): Bacteria > Pseudomonadati > Spirochaetota > Spirochaetota bacterium. The sequence goes on along the minus strand of JBBTBY010000080.1, from coordinate 23,905 downwards.
CATTATCAGGAGCTGGAATCGAAGCACAAAGAGTCTCGTTCATCCGAAAGCGAATTCAACATATTGAAGAACGGTGATTTTTCCCAGGAAAAAAAAGCCTGGCAATTCCATCTCTGTGCGCTTGAGAAGGCCGACGGTGTGTCGGTGACCGCGTTCCGGAGCAAAAGCAAGGATTACCGTAAGGTATGGCAGATAATACCGGTAACGCTGCGCCCCGGCAGCACCGTGCGCCTTCGCGCGAACATCAAGATCGTGAGCAGTGAAGGCACGCCGCCGAAGCTGTTCGTCGATTTTTTGAATGCTGCAAAAAAGAACGTCTATGACGACAAAGAGCGCGGCATGAAACTCGACCTCAAGGGGAGTGCCGATTTTCAGGATTATGAGATCACGTATCGCGTCCCGGAAGGGGCGGTCACGGTTGCACCGTCGTTTGCGATCGCCGATGTCGCTGAAGTATATCTCAGGTCCATGTCACTGACCGCAACACTTACCTTCGAGGAGGCTTCCGCCCTCGGCATAGCGGCAGAAAAAGCACGGTCCATAACCCCGACGGGCGATGCCGCACAACGCATGCGATTGTCCGCAGCGCCCAATGCCGTCATACCCGTGATACATCCGAAGACCATTATCGTGGACGGCGACCCTTCTGACTGGAGAGATGTTGACGCTGACGGCTCTATCGACCGCCACAGCGGCCCGTTCTCCACTCCGGACAACGAGCAGGATGCGTCCGGAAAATTCAAATTGGCCATGGATGATGAGAACCTGTACATCCTCGTTTCCATCGCCGACGAAACGCTTGTCTTCGGCAAAGAGAAGAACTGGAACGATGACTCTGTCGAAGTGTTCATCAGCCCGGACTTCAATCAGGATGTGAAGAACGGTGAGCGGGAAACGCAACTCGTGTTCTGCCCGCAGAACGACGCCATTTCGGATGTCATCATCACCGGAAGGAAATTCGCCGAGGTCGGCGCGCTGGTAAAGGGCGCACGTACATCGAAAGGGTTCCGTCTTGAGATAGCCATACCGCTTGAGAATTCGCTCTTTGCGCTTGCGCCGTTCGACGGACGCCCGTTCGGTTTCAATATCTCCTACAGCGACAATGACCGCGGCAAGGGGCGCGATCATAAAGTGACTTGGAGCATGTACGACGCCAAGGACGAATCGTTCAAAAAACCGTCGGTATTGGGCGCGGCGGTAGTGGTGAGCGGCAAGGGGATGCCGCTTGTGCTCGATACGCGGCCGGCAAGCACCGATGCGGCAGAGGAAGAACGCGAGATCGTAAATACGAATCCGGGGCATTTGAACCTGCTCGTCAACGGAGATTTCGAACGTGATGATGAAGGCTGGCACAACTGGTATGGTATTGAGGGATTGGGGCTGATATATGCATCGGATACAGGCACCTATGCACAGGGAACGCGTTCCTTCTGCATAGACGGGACAGCACGGGCCGGTCTCGCTGCCTCCGGGCGTTCCGCCAGCGCCGGAAGATTCATGCTCTGTGCACATACGGTCAACGTCCTCCCCGGCGAAAAATACCGCATCGCGTTCTCTGTAAAGACGACGTCAGCAGGTGGCGTCTCATTTACCGTTCGGACGAAAACGCCGTCATATATCATAAAAAGCGTCGGCAAAGTCCGCATCACCGCCGCCGACGGGTGGCTGCGAAAGGAATTCGATTTTACCATACCCGCCGACCATGTAAAAAAAGACAATGTCATGCAGACCTATTTTGACTCGTTCGAGATTGCCGGAGAAAAGATGTGGTTCGACAATGTCGTTCTCACGCGCTTTGTGCCCGGCGATATTGATGCGCAGCTGATCATCGGAAAACACGATCAATCCTTCGCTCCGCTGGAAAAGAAGATATTCATCCTCTCGCTGACGAACAGCGGGGCAGCGGCAGACCTTAAGGTCCAGTACAGCGCCAGGGATTTTCACTATAAAACCAATGTCAGTGCGCACACCATGGCAGTGACCGTCAGCGCAGGTGAATGGACGAATATTCCGCTGGTCATGTCTGTCACCGCACTGGGAAATTTCAAGATCTCCGTTGCGGTCGAAGACATTAAAACCCGCAGGAAAATATTCCGCGAGACCGACATCAGCATATGCGCGAGGCCGAAAGAAGGCGCTGAGATATGCCAGATCATGACCAGTCACGCCATCTATCTCCCGAAAAGCGCGGCGGCTATCGCGGAGACAATGGCTTCGCTCAAGGTGCGCACAGCAAAAATGTTCGTGCATTCAACCTATGAAGTATCACCCGGGAAATATGATTTCAGCAGTGTTGACACTATTCTAAATGCATCGGCCGCCAGGGGTGTTGATACCATACTCCTTCCGCGTGTGGTCAAGGAGGGTTCGAACAAGCCTATCAGCGACCTGGAAGCTTTTTACCGCGATCTTTTCGCCCTGGCATCGCATTTAAAAGGCAAGGTTTTCGGGTATGAGATCGGCAATGAGGTCGATCTATGGATGGGGTGGCCGCCGAATTCAGACCCCCGTGAATACAGTATGCTCCTGCGCACAGCATATAACGCGGTAAAGAGCGCCGATCCGTCCGCGCTGGTCATGACAGCAGGGTTCAATTGTGTCTCATATGTGGGATTCATGAACGATTTCGTCGATCTGAACAAAGGTAATTTCTATGATGTTTTTGCTTTCCATTTCTACGATTTTCTTACCAGTGCTAATTACAAGGAAGATATGGCCGCCCTCATGAACGGCCTGTCTGTATATCACCGATCCCCGGTGGTGTATGATACGGAATCCGGCTCGGAGCCGCGTAACAGTATGGAAGAATCCGTAGAATTGATCGCAAAAAAGCGCCCGTTCCTGCTGTATCACGGAGTTGCACGGCATCATGAATTCGGAATTGACAGAATGGTCAACGGTCACATGTACGCCTATTACGGTTCATCCGCGCCGACATACCCGACCTTCTCATTTCAAACCGGGCTCTATGCCGGTGCCGTAACGGCAGGGCGTGCTGCGCTTAATGACTACGTGGCATACCTCTTTGCCAAGGGGGGGCGCCATTTTGCCGCTGTCTGGAAGGAAGGGTATGCTCCCAAGACATCCGCATCGGTGCCGGTGAAGCAGGGATACGCCGTGTATGATGTTTTCGGTAATGACATAACCGCACGATTCCCCGCATCCGGCGGCGTCATAACCGTTGCGCTTTCCGATCGGATACCGGTATATGTGAACGACATCGATGTGGAGGCATTACCAAGCAAGGAACGTTTCACGCCCGCCGCTGCCTTTAAACCGGTGACCTATGACAAGAACGTACTTCTCCTCACAAAGGATTTCACCGGGTTCTTTGACGTTACGCTCGTGAAGAACGAATCACGACCGATACCCGTCTACGTAAAGAATTTCGGCAGATCACCGGCATCAGTTGTTCTTTCATGCGAAGCCGCAGTGAAACAGTGCGCCGTTGATGTACCGGTAAAAACGATCACGCTTGCGCCCGGTGAAAAAAAGGACGTGCTGATCTCGCTCTGCGCAGCCGAAGCCATATCAAATACGTCCGTAACCATAGCGGGAACGGTCAACGGCATATCGCTCGCCCCGCTCGTGCTTTCTGTTTCCGTGCAGGGAGATATTTCCATCGAACCCGAAAGCCGTTTTGTACGTGTTAGGAACAACGGTTCGTCAGCGGCGAAAGGGGCTTTTCATATCTCGAGCAAGATACAGGACGTGGCACCGCTCTCTGCTCCGATAACCATCTCTCCCGGCGATGAACAGATCCTTCCCTATGATGTGATAAGCAAAAGTGCCGGCGTGAAGGAATCGCATGGCGCGGCCGACATATCGTTCCGCTTTGTCCCGGACAGCAGAGAGAACGAAGTGCTTATGAGATATCAGCCTGCATTTGCGCTCGCACAGCAGATCGAGGCCGGTGATATACGGAACGCCGCTTCTGCCGATGCGCTTTTCGCCAAGGGCCCGGCGATGAACCTGACGGGGGACGGCGGCACGGCGAACGTGCTCTTCGGGTATCGCTCGGGTGAATTGACGGTCATTGCACGTGTCGCCGATGGCGAACATGAACAGGTATCGGTCCGCGGGCAGATAGGCCAGGGTGACAGCATCATCATCGGTATCGATCCGAACGATGACAGCCGGACAAAGGGCTTTCAGGACGACGATTTCGAATGCGGCTTCGCGCTTCGCTCCGATGGACAGATCATAAAATACTCGCATGACTGGAAGCATAATACGGGATTGGAAGGCGCACGGCCGTTCGACGCGGCACATGCGGCGGTATTCCGCGAAGGAATGTTCACCTACTATGCGCTGCGCATCCCGACGGCAGCCCCCCGCGATGCAAAGCAGATGGGAGTATCACTCTTGATAAATAATTACGGGAAGAGCGGAAAAAAAGGCAGCATGCAATTCGGCGGCGGACTTGACGAGAACAGGAACGCATCAAAGTTCGGGCGGGTAGTAATCATAAAATAACGGTGGCGCGGGCGCATCATTCCGTTTGCTCGGCGGGCTTGACGGAATACGCGACCCCTCGCGCTTCGGCTGCATAGGGATCATAAAGTAGGGTAATGCATGCCGCTTAATGGCGGACCAGATTCCCCTTCTCCCGCTCTTCCTTCATGAGCCGCGCCATCCTGTCCGCCTGCATAGCGAACGTCTCAAGCCTCGCCTCGATGACCTGCGGATACACATTCCCGTCCGATTCGATCGTCAGGAACGGTATGCTCATCGTATCGCTGAACGATGCAGGAAGATCGTAATGCTTATCATTGATGCGCTTTGCCACTTTTTTCTTCTCGATGTTCATTTCCGGCGTCATGATCGATTCGGTGAAGCGCACCGGCATACAGCCGAAGGGGCCGATGTTGATGACGCCGCAGTAGCGCTCCACCGTCTCGTGCATACCCACGCCAACGGTAAGCCCCGGCTCGCCTTTGATCTTATTGGCGACCACGTGCTGACTGTGATCGATGAGCGGGTCGATGATCGTCATTGCGAATTCATAGTATCCAGTTTTTACGAGTATTCGCTTTATGCGGCGCTCGGTGTGCTTCATGTACATCTGACGAACGATCATTTCCATCCGGTCCCAAATCGTGAACTTCGGCTCAAGGAGCTTGTTCTTGATGAGATACTCAAGGTACATTATCCACTCGCCGACAGCAGCGTCCTTCACAATGAAGCCCTTGCCGGCAAGTCGCTTATTGAGCCACTTGTGCGAGAAGCCGTCGCGGCGCACATAGATCTCACCGCACATGGCGACATATTTCGCTTCGGAGATGGGTATGCGATACGGCACTTCATCGCGAATGCGTTTTGCGAGCAGTTTCAAGCTCGGGTATACCGTCTCCCCTTTCGCGAAATTATCGCAGAGCTTCTTATATTCTTCGAGAAGTATCTCCACACCTCGTTTGGGGTCCTTCGCATGCGCCATAATGCCGCTTCTGATGTCGTCCATCACGTCGCCTGCAACGACAGCCTGCCACGATTTCATCGCGAAAGCCATGCCGAGACCGGCATAGCCGTCGTCGTTCTGGAGCGCGAGTATCGATACGTTCTTGATGCGGCGGCGGCGTATCACGTCCTGCATGGCAAGATGGTACTGCCCCACGCGGCAATTCCCGGATGCCTTGTTCTGGAACCAGGCGACATATTTCTTGCCGTCCCAGTGCTTATCCAGATACTCGAGCATGGCGCCGAGCGTGAGTATGTACGGGAGACATTCCTTGCCGGTGGCGTTCGCACGCCCCTGCTTCAACATTTCCGGGTCGGGCTCCGGCATACAGTACGTGTTTATGCCGAGGCTCTTTATCCCTGCAGCGAATATCGGAGAACCGAGATCACCCATCGAAGGGATGACCAGCACAAAACGAGGGTCCGTCAGCGGCACCTTCTCGCCCTCGGAGGTTATGAAGTAATTGACATTTCCATGCATCTCTATCTTCGCCGGCTTGAAGTCGCTGTAATCGATGTCCTTTATCTTGTGCGAGATCTTCCGGTAATTGCGGATGATGTCGAGCGCCGCTTCGATACGGGTGTTTATCCCCGCATCGGCGGTATGCCCGTCGAGCTCGAGCGTGAGCGAGGGTTTCGTTCCCATCACATCGCGGAAATATGTCACGATGAACGAATCCGGCGCGCACGAGAAATTCGTGATATAGGTGCCGAAGAGCTGCGGATGCCGCTTGACGATCTGCGAGCCCTTGAGTATCTTCTTGCCCACCTCGAAGTACATGTCAGGGTTCACCGGCTCATTGTGATAATCGAACATATCATACGGAATGATATATACGCCGCGCGATGCGAATTTCTGCGGTATACCCTTGTTCGCCACGTCGATGAACGAGTTGTACGGCCGCCCGAAAAGCACGATGGCGAAATCCTGCGGGTTCTTCTCGAGCTCTTCCATGAACTTCTTCGCGATAGCGTTCATCTCCTGCATATATTCTTTCTGCTTGGCAACGGCGAGATCGTACGCCGCTTTTATCTTCGCGGCATCCTTCACGCCGAGGGCGTGCGCCGCTTCGGCGAACGGTTTCTCCTGCGTCTCGTACCCGTACGCGAAATTGAACGTCGGCGATATCACTTTGTTGAAATCGTAATCGTTCTTATACGACTGCTTGAGATAGTACGGCTCGCCCTGCACGAAAATGCACGTCGCGTTATAGTCGACGCGGTTGTGCTCCGCCTTGTTCACATACATCTCGACATTGTTCGGGAGGAAAATGAAGTCGGGTTTCTTGTCGATGAGGTCCTGGAAGAGCCCGAGCGACAGCTGTGCCGGGTAACAGAACGACGTAAGTTCGCGCTCTATGCCCTCATCCTTCGCCTCGCTCGACACGATGACATTGTACCCGAGCTGGGTGAAAAAATTATAGTACAGCGGGAACAGTGTGCTCGTATGGAACGATCGGTTTATCCCTACCGTCTTCGCGTCCTTCGGTAAACTTGCCGGTGCGACGGCATGCTTGACGAAGGTGAGATAATCGCGCTTCTTCACATAATCGTATTTTTCTGTCTCATACTTCACTTTGAGAAGCTCATTGTAGTACTTGTTGCATGCCCCGCCGAAGGGAAATGTCTTTCCCATCACCTCTATCATGTTGATCGAGCATTTACGGTCGCAGTGCTCGGTACCGCCCATGCAGATGAAGGGCTTTTTGTACTTCACTTCACGGCCGGCGAGTTCTGCGAGATCGAACGCTTTTTCGTCGAGAAAACCAAGCGATATTTTCTCTTTCACTTCGAGGGCGACGCCGTACGCGCCCATGAGTCCCGGGTCCGGCGGGACGATGATGTGCTTGCCGGTGAGCGCCGCCATGGCCATGGGAACGGCTTTGTTATAACACACACCGCCCTGCATGAATATCTTCTTGCCGACGGTGCGCGTGCCCTTCACGCGGTTCACATAATTAGTGCAGATGGAGTATACGAGCCCGGCGACAACGTCCTCGCGGGAAATGTCTTCCTGGAACGCGGTCTTGATGTCGCTCGAAATGAACGCCGCGCATTGATCGTTGAAATTCGGCGGACGCTTGCCCTTCATGGCGATCTCGGCTATATCCTTCACATCGATGCGAAGCGATTCGTACGCCGATTCCTCGAGGAACGATCCCGTACCGGCCGAACATGCCTCGTTCATCGCATAGTCCGCGGGCACTTTATTGACGATATAGGTGTATTTCGCGTCCTGCCCGCCGATCTCGAAAATGGTATCGACTTCATCGTCAAAATGCGTTGCCGCAGTGGCATGGGCCACTATCTCATTGATGATACCGTCGGTGAGGGCATGAAGACCGGCGATCTGGCGGCCGGAACCCGTGGTACCGAGCCCGACGATGTTTATCTTCGCCGAACCGATCTGCTCCAGGAGCGCCTTATAGCATTCGCGCGATGCCTGCACGGGATTACCGTTCGTGCGGAGATATATCGATGCAAGGATCTTATTATCCTCGGTGCGCAGCACGACCGCTTTTGTGGTCGTAGAACCGACGTCAAGACCGATGATGCACCGGTCGCCGTCATGAGCGATACCGCGGTCCATGTGCTTGAAGGTCACATGGCTCTCGTATCGGGACAGCGGCTCAAGGAAATCGAAGGAGCTCTCGCGCGGGATGAAGATATCATCGAACGATTCGACCTTATCGACATCGTTCGCAAGACCGTAGAGCGCGGCGCCCAGCGCCTCAAAATGCGTCGCCTCTTTCGGGATCTCGATGGTCGGCACCTGTGCACGGAGAAAATCCATGACGACATCGTTCTGCGACGTGCCGCCGACGACCAGGACACGGTCCTGCTTCGCCTTGCGCAGAAGCTCGACGATCTTTTCCGCTATCATCTGTGAAAGACCGGATGTCACTTCGCCGATATCCGTGCCTTTATTGAGCGCATGCGTACAATCGGACTTGCAGAACACGGAACAGCGGCCGGACACCTTGAAGGGCTTCACCCCGCGGGCGACCTTCACTGCGTCCTTGATGTCGAGGTTCATGCGCTTTATCTGCTGCATGAAGAATTCGCCGGTGCCGGATGCGCATTTGTTCCCGGTGACGACATTGTTGATGCGGTTCTCGGCATCGAGCGTATAGACGATGAACGTCTCGCCGCCGACGCTCGCGATGCAGGAGTATTTCTTATTATCCTTGTTGATGAACTGAAGCGCCGCTTCCGCCGCTTCCGGTTCGGATATCGTCGGCAATTTCACGAGCTCACGGAATTTCCGGCCGGTCACGACCACCGGCAGATGCTCGCGGTCAAGCGATTTCAGGTTCTCAAGGAACACACCCTTCGGGTCACCGTTATGGACAATGCTCTTCACTTCCAATACGCGCGGCGTTCCGCCCTCATTCTCCATTTTCACGAATGAGACCGTCGATGCCCCGAGACATACTCCGATGACTTTCATTGCAGGACTCTCCTTGCGGGTATTCGCGCCCAATGCGCGCTTTTGAGTATTGATAGAATATCTAAACTACGATAATTCCATGCGGTGTCAAGCGCGCACTCTGCGCGAGGGGTAAGCAGTATATACCGTCCATGATGAAAAGTAAAGCGCATATGGCGCTCACGCCGCAGAACACGCCTTTCGCGTATTGACATTTTCCATTCCTGCGTTACATTCCAAAGACGATCATGCAAGGGAGCCCCGATAACGTGAAACAAGCCGCGGTCAAGACGACTGTCGTCCGTTCGGATGACAGTTTTAAACGCGTTATCATCCGCCAGGATTACGGCAAGAAGTGCGTGCGCATCCACTGTTTTGTTGCCGGCTACCATTATCACGACGGGGACAGCATCATCGATCTTCTGCACCCGCGCGAGGATCTTCTGCTCGTGCGAGAACTCTATAACCCCTACGACCCGCATGCAATCGCCGTGTACTCAAAGGATTACGTACAGCTCGGCTATGTACCGCGCATCATCACGCCGCTCATCGCGCCTGAGCTCGAGTCGGGCACCGTCGCCTGCCAGCTCAAGAAGATAAACCGCAAGGAATATTACGACGATTACGTCCGTCTTGAGATAATGATACGCTTCCCCGCGGAAAAATGATCGCGCAGCGCTGCGCACGACCGTTCAAAAATCTCATGTTCACTTCTTCGCGATAAGCGATTCTATCACGTTCACGATATCGGGGCTTTCCGGTACAACGGCGGATTCGAACCTTGCCGCTACAGAACCGTCCCGGGCGATGATGAATTTCGTGAAATTCCATCCGATCTCGCCGGCGGTCTTCGGGTTGGTCTCTTTTGATGTGAGCAGTTTGTACACCGGATGCATATCCTTGCCCTTGACCGATATCTTCGATGCAAGGGGGAACGTAACATCATATTTCATTTTACAGAATTGTTTGATATCGCCTTCATTCCCCGGCTCCTGCCACATGAAGTCATTGGCCGGGAAGCCGAGTATCACGAAACCTCTGTCCTTGTACTTCCGGTAGAGCCGTTCAAGTCCTTCATACTGCGGCGTGAACCCGCATTTGCTCGCAACGTTCACGACCATGAGCACTTTCCCCGAGAACGACCGCAGGGGCAGGTCTTTCCCATCGATATCTTGTACCGTACTATCATAGATCGGTGCCATACGTATCTCCTTTTTTTCTGCGCCGGCAAGAAATGCCGCCAACAATAATGCTACCCCAAATTCAAGCACATATTTTCGCATACGTAAATCTCCTGTCAAATCAACCAGCTGCCTTCAATTAAATATACTAATATTCGATGAATGGTCAACGCATCACAACCATGCGATTCATATCTGAATGCACGAGAGAACAGCGGGTTGCAACCCGCTGTTCTCTTACTGAGCAGATATCCATCGCTGTGCACTGCGGCAAGCGTTGCGATAAGCGCTTGCTGGTCAAAAAAAAGGAAGCGTGATATACTCCTTCGCAAGGAGTGATGCATGTTCGGTCTCGGCAAGAAACGCATCGTCTATGTGCTCGGTTCCGGCGCGGCATACGGCTACGCCCATATCGGCGTGCTCAAGCACCTCGAAGAGCTATCGCTCACGCCCTCGGCGATAGTCGGCACCTCGATGGGGGCCGTACTTGGGAGCATGTACGCGGCCGGGCTTCGGACGAAGGATATCCTCCGCATCATCGGCAATCTCGATATCCTCAAGCTCACCAATCTCTTCTGGCCGTCATTCCCTCACGGCGGCATCATAAAAAGCGATCATGTCCGCAATTTCCTCACCGAGATACTCGGGGACCACCGCATCGAGGACCTGCCGATACCGTTCGTCTGCGTGGCCACCGATATCGTCACCGGGGAAGAAGTGATATTCTCCGAAGGGCCGCTCGTGGAAGCCGTGGTAGCATCGCTTTCCATGCCCGCGATCTTCGCACCGGTAGCCGTCGGCGGACGCATGCTCGTCGACGGGGGCATCACGAACCCGCTCCCCATGGATGTCGCGCGGAAGCTCGGCAATTATTCCATCGCGGTCAATGTGCTCCCGCGGGTAACGCCGAAGGAGCGACGGCGCCTGCGCCGCGAACGTCTCGCCGAACTGGACGATATCTTTTCCGACCGCAGGGAGCGCATCGCCCTGAAATCGATCGATGCCATCACGAAGGGCATCGCGGACCTGACGCGCAGACACGGCGGGCCGCCGCAGACCAAGCCCAACGCGATACGGTCGATACTGACCGCGCGCCGTTCTTCACCGGGCATCTTCGATGTCATCTCGAACATGATATGGATATTCTCGAAGGAACTCATACGCCCGAAGCGGAGCTGGGGCAGGTACACGCTCATTGAACCGGATGTACGCGATTTCAATATGTTCGATTTCACGAAAGCGAAAGAGATGATCGCCATCGGCTACAACGCGGCAAAACCGCATTCGTCGAAGCTGTCACGCCTCGCCCGATAGGCGCGCTACTTCAGAATATTGATGATCGACCCTTTCCCGGGAACGGCATCGGGGGAGAATTCCCCTTCGATGACAGCCTCGCCGTCCGGTCCTTTCCTGCGGCGATAATTCCGGTAGAGAAAACGCCGGCCCTTTCCCTCGCGCCGCTCCCGCACGGAACGGCTTTCTGAGGTCTCATTTCCGCGCATGACGGTGGAATCCCTGAGGGCGGAATCGCGGTAGATATCGAGGTCCTCGGACTGCACGGCAAGCGCGCGCTCGACGACACGCGCATGCTCGGAACGGCTCACGTTCACCTGCTGTGCGTATATCTGCTGCAGATCGAGGGGCGATATGCTCATCGATCGCCTCCTACACCGCCGCCCGTTTCACCTGCGTCGGTGTACCCTTGTATGCTTCTATCTGGATATTGTTCGCTTCCTCGAAAAAGGTGACGGCCTTGAACGTATCGCGCACATCGAGGTACGCGCTCTTTACCGCTACGCGGACGCCGGGGAACACCGTCTTCGCTGCGGAGATACGGGCCTCCACCTGTACGCCCATGAGATATGCGGTTATCTCCTCAAGTTCTTTCGCAATGGCGATCATGCGTGCCTGATCATCGGCGTACTTCTGCTTCGAATCGGTAAAGAGCTTCTCTTTCTCCTCGTCGAGTTTTTTCGCCTTGGCAAGCCCCTCGAGCGTTTTGACGTTGCGCCCGAGCTCTTCGATCGTTTTCTCTATGCCCTCTTTTTCGGCGTTCAGATCGTCCATGCGCTGGCGAATGCGCGGGGCGATGCCCACCTCGATGACGGTCTTCGCCGATGAGGCGGAGCCGAACACCTTCGCATTGACCTCTTCGAACGCACGGACGCGCCCGCCGGTAATAACGGATTTCCTGCCGACGAGTATGACGCGCCGCCCGGCATCGATCGTTGAATGCATGATCGATTCGGTGACGACCACATCGCGCCCGACATCGACATGCGCGTTCTCAAGGAATTTCACGATGACATCATTGCCGGCCTTGAGCTTCGCGCCGCCCTTGCCCTGGATGCCGAGCTTGACCATGATGTCGCCTTCGGAATCGAGTTCGGCCTTCCCGACCGAGCCCTTGATATCGATATTCCCCGCGGCCTGTATCTTGTAATTATCGAGAACATTGCCGCCGACGATGACATTGCCGAGAAACGTGATATTCCCCGTCTCCGGACCCACATCGCCCTTGACCGTGAATATCGGTTCCACGGAAAGCTTATTGAAATTATTGACCACCTGCCCGTTGATCTTGGACACCACTTTTGTCTTGTCTGCCGACATTTCGACGTTCTGTCCCAGGATATCGCCGAACTCGATATCCTTCCCTTTCTTGGCCTCCATGAAGCGGCCCTTGACCGTCTTGCCGGGAACACCGTCGCTCGCCTCTATCTTCTGCGCAAGCACCTGTCCGACGGTGACGTTCTCAATGATGCTCAGGTCCTTATAATCGACATCGGAATTCTCATCGATGGCCTTGGGGACGTTCTTCTTCTCGATATCGACCTTGTATTCAATGCGCGCGTTCTCGCCGTTCACGGCGGGCGTGCCTGTTGCGATAAGGAAGGGCCTGCCGGTTATCGATCGTTCGACGACCTCTTTTATCGCCTTTTCATCGATGCCGTAGGAGACACTGTTACTCTCGAGCATCTCCCTGATGTCCTGTTCGTCTATCTCACGTCCGGTCTTCTGCGGCGCGGAGACATTGACGAATACGCGCATCTCGTCTTCGGCGATATCGAGCGTTACGCGCCCGTCGTTGTAGATGTTCGGCTGCCAGTCGGCTATCTTGATCGACTGTCCCTTGGCCTGTTTTACGATCCTATTGACGAGTTCCACATCGTACTGGAATATCTCCTTTGCAAGGAGCATCTGCTGCACCACCAACGGATCCTCGATAGCCTTGCCCTTCCCTTTTTTCGGCGTGACCTTGAGCATGACGCCATTGCGCGTCACGCGTACCGTCGCTTCACTGTCTTTATCCTTGGGCTCGATGACCTTGCGCGCATCCGGAAGCGGGCCCAGGATGAATTGCTCTTCCGACCGAGCGGACAGAAGCGAGCCCTGGATGCTCGGGGTATAGCTGAACGACACGCGGTACGGTTTCCCGCCGACGCCGAACACACCCTCTTTGCCGTTCTCGATGATATCGTAGGCAACGTCCTCGACAGCGCAGCGAAAATACTCGGCCGCTTTCCTGAGACCCGCCTCCACCGACGGGACGGCGAATTCAACGCGGCGCGGCGCGTCCTTCATAGTGCGGTACAGGTCGCCCGCCAGTATCATTTTTTTGAGTTCATTCATGCGCGATACGCCTTGTCAATGATTAGACGAGACTCTTCTTTATTTCATTGAGCTTGTAGCGCAATTCCTGAATGGCTTTCGTATGCAGCTGCGATACGCGGCTTTCGGTCACGTTGAGCACCGCGCCTATTTCCTTGAGCGTGAGGTCCTCATAATAATAGAGGATGAGCACCTGCTTCTCTTTTTCAGGGAGCGTCTTGAGCGCCTCTACGATGGTCCCTCGTATCTCGTCGCGTTCGGCGAGGATATCGGGATTGAGCCCCTCGGGGCCGGCAAGCGTATCGGCGAACGATATCTCATCCGAATCATCACCGGTGTAGTACACATCATTGAGCGAGACCACCGACGACTCGGTGATGCGTTTCATCACCTTCTGGTACTCGTCCATATCCATGCCTATCTCTTTGGCGACCTCATCATCGCTCACATCGCGGCCGAATTTCGCCTCGAGTATCTGCACGGCACGTTCTATCTCTTTCGCTTTCTTGCGCATCGAACGCGGGACCCAGTCGCGCGAACGGAGCGCATCGAATATGGCGCCGCGGATACGGGTGACCGCATAGGTCTTGAATTTTATGTCCCGGTCGGGATCGTATTTTTCGACGGCATCGATAAGACCGAAGGAACCGTCGCTGACAAGGTCATTGAAATCGATGTTCTCGGGCATGGACATCGCGATCTTCCCCGCCACGTACTTCACGAGCGGGGCATACTTCTTTATGAGCGCTTCGCGAAGCGCCGAAGTCTTCTTCTTTTTGTACTTGCGCCAGTGCTCAAGCTCGTTCTCATCCGTGATCTTCACTGACTCCATTCTCCTTCCCGTGGAAAATCGTCATTCACTTCCCGCCGTCCGTGTCCCGCTTCAGCATCGTACGTACCGCACGCGCCATGACCTCAGGGTTGTTCGGGAGCTTTATCTCCCGATTCTTATCGTACACGAACGATCCCCCCGACTGGCTTTTCGTGAACCCGCGTACGCTCCCCTCCGCTTCATCGTTCGATCGCGACTCTATCCGCATCTGCTCTTTCGCCTTGTCGAGCGCAAAATCATCGATGAGCGACTTCGTCGGGGGAGCGATGATGGCATCGATAGTATCGGATGCGGGTGGAGTAGCCGTGGTATTATGCCTTAAATTCGAATTTTTATCAACATCATCCATTGGGTCCACACTGGGAATAAGCGGGGGCGACACGTCATCCATGACCGGTGCGGTCGGAAGAACCGTATCATTCCCCGAAGGAGCGACAGGCTGGGTAGGTGTCACCGGGGGTGGCGCCGCCGGAAAAGGCGTCGGCGACGAGGGCGATGCCGCTATCGTTGAAGCGTAATCATCCTCCAAACCATCGACATTCGATCGTGTAAGGGCATATCTCGCTTTTCTCTCTTCTTCCTCACGCACTGCATTGGCAGAGGGCGGCGGGACGAACATCGGTTCATTACTGCGATTCCCGGCGGCATAGGCGGCGGCTGCGGTCGCCCGGGACGGCGTACCATCGACAGGAGCGGATCCGGCCGGGGCAGGTGATGCAGATGCTGTCGGTATCCCTTCCGGGAATGACGCCGCATCACCCTCGCGGGGAGCATCGTCCTTTTCAAAAAGCTCCGGGGCCGCTTTATAGACGGCGAACTTCACACCCCAGAACACGGCACCGACGACGACAGCGCCGATGAGCCCGCGTCCGAACGATGCGAAAAAGCCATGGTGATTCATCAATGCGACGATGAACGAGAATATCCAGCCGATGACAAAACCCGCCAGGAACGCCTGCACATCGGCATTGCGCCTGAGCGTGTCGCGTATTTTTGTGATCACATCATCCGCCACGGTTCATTCCGAATAGAAGTCGACGATACTTTTCACGAAACCGGCAAGCCCTTTCGGCTCGCGGAATTCCTTCTCCGTTATCTTGAGGAGCCGCTGCGCCAGGTGATCGAGGCAGAGGGAGGCACGGGCGCGGGCGTCGAATTCGATGAACGGCATCTGCCGTATGACGGCCTGCGATATTATCTCATCCTCGAAAACGAACCCGAGGTAATTCACCTTCATGTTGAGGAACTGGCTCGCGATATTCACCACACGCTCGCTCACCTTGCGCGCTTCGACGACCGACTTCACGCGGTTGACGATGAGCTTGAGCTCGGGATTGGACGCTTCGGCGGATATCGCCTTGATGATACCGTAGGCATCGGTTATCGCGGTCGGTTCCGGCGTCGTTACGATTATCACCTCATCCGCGGCGAGCACGAACGAGAGCACATTGTTGGAGACACCCGCGCCGGTATCGATGATGATGATATCGGCGTCGTTCAACTCCTCAAGCCCCTTCACAAGGTTCATCCGGCTCTCTTCGGTAAGGTTCGCTAGCTGAGAAAATCCCGATGCACCGGCGATGAATCGTATCCCGTAATTCGTCGTGATGACGATATCGCGCATCTTCTTCAGACCCTTCATCACGTGGAAGAGATTGAATTCGGGTATCTTCCCGAGTATGACGTTCACATTGGCGAGCCCGAGATCGGCGTCCATGATTATCACTTTCTTCTTGTACCGTGAGAGCGCGATGCCGAGATTGATGGCGACATTGGTCTTCCCCACGCCGCCCTTGCCGCTCGTTACCGCTATGACCCGCTGCTGATACTGCACGGGCCCGCTCATCATCTTTCGGAGTTCTTCTGCCTGGTCGGTCATATGCGTGTCATACTCCGTAGATCCTGTCCATGAGATGCGCCTTGCCTTTCGCCGCCTCAATGATGTCCTTGGGCACGCTCTGTCCGACGCAGAGATACGAGAGCGCGGTGCGGCTCTTGATGACCGCCGAGAGCACCGACCCGATATAGTTCGTCTCATCGAGCTTGGTGATTATCGCCCCGCTGTAATTGAGCATCTTGAAATTATCGATGATGTCGAGCGCGTCGTGATACTTCGTCGTCGCGGAGAGGACGAGCTGTATATCCATATCGATGCGGCCGGCGTTCTTGATATACTTGCTCACTTCCATTATTTCCTGCGCGTTCTTCGGGGAACGTCCCACCGAATCGACGAAAATGATCCCGTTGCCCTTGAACGACAGCACTTCCTCGCGGAACGATTCGGGATTGCGGCAGATGGCGAACGGCACCTTCATGATGTCCGCATACCGACGCAGCTGCTCCTCCGCAGCGATGCGGTAGCAGTCAAGCGTTACGAATTTCATATCCTCGCGCACGGTGCGGAAAAGCGAAGCAAGCTTCGGTATCGTCGTGGTCTTGCCGACGCCGGTGGGTCCGACGAGCATGATTATCTTCTTGCGCTGCGAGAGCGCTATGCCCTTGGAGAGGAAGAGGTTGGCATCGAAATATTTCTCTATCGCCGCTTTCACGGTCTCATTGTCCTGATAGAAACGCGCATCGGACTGCCGGTAGAGATAATCGCGCAATTCATCGATAGCGTCCTCGGGGAATTCCCGGCGGCGCAGAAGCGATAGATGCCGTGATATGGCGTCACCGGCAGCCTCATCGGCTTTCGGCGCTTTTTCAGCAGTATGCGCTTCCGTATAGTACACCTCGCGGGCGGCGGATGCTGCGCTCTCTTTTTTCTTCGCGGGACGCTCCGCCATGGCACTTCGGAACAGCGGGACATCGGCGAATGAATCGTCTTCCGCGATACCGGCATTGTCATTGAGCACCGGTACCGGGCGAGCATACGTGCTCTCCCGCAGGGCTTCCGGTTCAACAGCACGCTCACGGCGCACCGGCGGCTCTTCCGTCGGCGGCGCGGCTTCTTTCGCACGCGTTTCCATCATCATGGACATGAGCATTTCGAATTTCTGTTCGAGATTATCGAGCTTATTCCCGAACGCGTTCGCTGCTTCCGTTATCGGTGCGGGTGCTTCTCGGGGTATTTCACGCGCTTCCCGCGGCGAGGAACGAGGGACGTCCCGCGGGGCGGCTTTGTTTATGGCATAGATGCGCTGATCGATCTCTTCGGTCTTTACCGGGGTATGTTTCGCGAGCTCAGGGTCCCGCATGCCGCGCGGCTTCTCGTCCAGTACAGTATAGTTCTGACTTTGGAGCATGATGCGAACTTCGTATTCCGTCCTGCCGTTCTTGCCGCCGATAATACCGGCAATGCCGCCCTTGGAAACCTCTTTCTCGCTCAGGATGGTGAAATTGCTCCCGTGAGCGACGCGCGCATTGCACAACGCCTCTTTGCGCGTCTTTCCCCGGTACATTCGAATATCAAGCATGCTCCCTCCCCAGATCTGCTTAGTGGACGTCGGGCGTAAGGAAGAACTCGGGTATGGCCACGAGCACTTCGAACGACTCGTCATTGAACCCGAAAAAATGCTTTCGCACGATCTTTTTCACCTGGATGATGTAAAAATTCTCGCCGCACTCCTTACGGACCTTGGCAAGCACGTCACTCCTGCTCTTTCCGAAGAATTTCTTCTCACGCATACTGATGCCTCCTCGCTCTTCCTTATTGTTACTATTATCGGATAGCCGTGAATTCCATTGACTGTATTTCTCCCTACTTTATCAGCACAAGCGACTCGACCTTGTACCCGGGGGCTATCTCCGCCGATGAAACCACCCCCATTTTCCCTACATTTTTCGATACGAGATTGTACATACCCCTGCGTATGAGCGGCGATGTGAGGAGTACGCTCTCGTAGCCGCGCTCCCCGACCAGTTTGGCGGCTTCCTTCAGCCGTTTTACGAGCGCCTGCATGGCCCCTATCTCCATGGCCACCGTCTGTCCCCGGCCATCCCCCCCTTCGGCCAGGGCATTGCTTATCTCCTCCTGCATCGTTTGTGAGAGCGAGATGACGCGTATCGTATTGTCCGTGCTCGCATGCTGTCGCGACAGCTGATGGGCCAGCCGCTGCCGCACGAGCTCGGATGCCTGATCCGGACCGATCTGCGCGTCGAACGCATCGGCGACCGATTCCATGATGACCACGGTATTGCGTATCGATACGCCCTCGGAAAGGAGATGCTGCATGACCTTCTGCACATAACCGATGGCGTTGGGCTTCCCGGTGACTTCCGACACCAGTGTCGGATGGGTTTCCTTGAGCACATCCAGTATCTTCTGCACTTCCTGGCGCCCGAGGAGTATCATCGCGTTGCGTTTTATCGTCTCCGTCAGATGCGTAGCGATGACGGCCGTCGGCGAGAAGACCATATAGCCTTTTTTCTCAGCAAGGTCCCTGTCCTCGTACGATATCCAATATGCCGGGAGACCGAACGCGGGTTCTTTCGTAAGCTCTCCATCGAGCTTATCCCCGTCGCCTTTCTGATTGAGCGCGAGGAGATTGCTCGAGCGCACATTGCCGCGCGCCATTTCAGTGCCGTTGATGCTCACGACGTACTCTTCAGGCTCTATGTTCGCATTGTCGGTAATGCGCACCGGCGGCACGACCATACCCATTTCAAGCGCAAGCTCGCGCCTGAGATTGGTGACGCGGTTGAGGAGATCCCCCCCCTGTGATTCATCGACGAGGGGAATGAGATTCGCCCCGATGGAAAGTTCTATCGGTTCCACCTTAAGCAGCGAGGACACATCGATGGGGCCCTTGCGTGCGGCCGTTTCCTCCGCTCCTTTGCTCGTGAGCCCGAGCTCCTCGTTCTGACGCTGTATATTCCATGCTATGAACGCTATGCCCACAGCGAAAATGAGGAGGATAATGGTCGGGAAGCCGGGGAGCCACGCCATGACGAAAGCGAACCCCGCTGCGACGAACAGGTTCTTCGGATTGGCAAGCACCTGCGAAACGATCTGTGTACCGAGATTGTTCTCGCTCGCCGATCGCGTTACGAGAAGGCCGGTGGCGAAGCTCATGAAGAACGCCGGTATCTGCGTCACGAGACCGTCGCCGATGGTGAACCGCGTATACGCGTTCGCAGCGACCTCAAGCGATTCACCGCGCATGGCTATACCGATGACGAATCCGCCGATGATATTGACGAAGGTAATGATGATGCCGGCGATGACGTCGCCCTGGACGAATTTCGTGGCACCGTCCATGGTGCCGTAGAAATCGGATTCCTGCCGTATCTTCAGCCGCCGATCATTGGCTTCCTTCTCGGTAATGGCACCCGCATTGAGCTCGGCATCGACAGCAAGCATTTTGGGCGGCATACTGTCCAAGGCAAAACGGGCGGCGACCTCGGCAACGCGCGTCGCGCCCTTGGTGATGACGATGAACTGCACAATGATAAGGATGATGAATATCAGCACCCCGACGATGATATTCCCGGAAACGACGAAATCACCGAATGCGCTGATGATGCGCCCCTTGAAATTCGTTCCCTGCGTGAGGATAAGCCTTGTGGCCGAAACGTTGAGCGCAAGACGGAACGCCGTCATGACGAGCAGGAGCGACGGGAATACGCTGAACTCGCTCGCACTTTTGACGTTCATGACCATGAGGAGCACAAGCAGGCTCAGCAGTATGTCAAGGATAAGAAGGATATCGAGCAGGAATGCCGGCAGCGGGATGATGAGCATGGCGACGACAAGGATAGCCGCCGCGGCAAAAAGAAGGTCGCTGTTCTTAAGCCAGTTCTTCGGGAGGAAGTTGAACGGCCCGGCTATTGTCGCGTCTGCCATACGCTACCTACCCCGCCATTCGTACCGATGCGCGTTCGTCGCGCATACGATAGACCTTCGCTAGGATCAATGATACAACATTGTAAAGCTGCTCAGGGATGTATTCGTTAATCTCAACATTATAGTAGAGATGCCGCGCAAGCTCGCGATTCTCAATGATCGACACGCCGTTCTCCTCGGCTATCTGGCGTATGCGAAGCGCCACCGCATCGGCACCTTTCGCAACGAGCTGCGGGGCCTGCATTGCAGCCGCTTCATACTTGAGCGCGCAGGCGAAATGCGTCGGGTTGGTTATGATGACATCGGCTTCCGGTATCGACTTGTACATATTGCGGAACGCGAGCTTATGCATCATCTCGCGTATGCGCCCCTTGACCGCCGGGTCGCCTTCCAATTCCTTCATTTCCTCTTTGACCTCGGCCTTCGTCATCTTCAAGCTGTCGATGTACTGCCGCTGCTGGAAAATGTAATCAATGACGGAAATGACGGCGAGGAACACGAGCACCTTTATCATGAGATCAAGCGATATCTGCCCGAGGAGCAGCGCCGACTGCGCCGGGGATATCTTGAGCGTCGCAATAAGCTCCCGATAATGGCTCGTGATCGTCATAACGGTAAATACGGTGATGACGACTATCTTGAACGCGATCTTGGCGAGATTCATGATATTCTGCTTCGAGAAGAACACTCGCTGCTTGAAGTTGGACCAGGAAAAAGCGATGCGCTTGAGATCGAACTTGATGTTCTTCGACGTGAAGAGAAAGCGTGTCTGCGCCAGATTCGACAACAGCCCGATAATGAGCGGCACGATGAGCAGCGGCCCGAGCACCTTGAACGTCACCATACCCATATCCATGAACAGCGACTGATAGTTCTGCGTCGTGATGACAGCATCCGCTTTTCCAATGCCGGAAAGCGTTTTCACCGTGTATTCCCGGACCTGGGTGATGCAGTACGGCAAAAGAAGCACGATCGCGGCGACGCCGGCGCCTAAGGAAAGCGTCTGATTAATCTCTATGGAATTGACGACACGTCCCTCTTCTTCACGGGCACGGCGGCGCTTCCTGTCGGACGGCTGTTCTGTCCTGCCTTCATCGTCAGCGGCAAAAAGCGAAAGATCGTATCGGAACACATCGTCGCGGAACGGGTCGTAGTACGCCGCAGTACGCTGTTTCCCTCTGCGCTCTTCGATCGCGAATTGAGAATGTTTTTTCCGTGAGCACGAAACGCCCTCGCGCCACCTGAGGAGCGAAACGACCATGGGCGCACTCGCCGCACGATCCAACGGCATGACACCGATCTGCGCGAATCCGCATGTCTTCATCGCGCCGTTCCCAAACCGTCGACAAAACGGAAGATATCGCGGAAGGTGACCTGCAGGACATCAGCGATGGTCCCGACGAGCATCGGGGTTATCACCATTATCGTGATGATGCCGACGGCCACCTGGAACGGGAAACCGAGCATGAGCATGTTCATCTGCGGAGCGGCCTTCGCAAGGAGCCCGAGGGCGAGCGTGAGAACGAAAAGCGTTGCAAGTATCGGGAAGGCGAGCTGCAGCGACACGAAGAACATCGCATTCGTAAAATGGATGAGCTGATCGACGATGGCGCCGCCGCCGGTGGTGAACACTTTCTTCGACTGCGTACCGAGCACCGGCAGGCTTTTATAGCTTTCATAGAGCGCGAGTATGACGAGATGATGCCCCTTGATGGCAAAGAACACGAGTGTTGCGATAAGATTCTGGAACTGCCCGATGATCGGTATGGATATCTGCGAGAGCGGGTCGATGGTGTCGGTCACGCCGAAGCCCATCTGCACCTCGAAAAAGCGCGCTGCCGTCTGGAACGCCGCGAATATTATCGTCATAAGGAACCCGATGAGTATCCCTATCATCGCCTCATTGGCGGCGGCAAGCACGAAAGGCACGAGCGCCGTGGGCACAGCGCCCGCCTTGTCCGCGATGAGCGGGAACAATATCGCCGTGATGACGAACGCAAGTATGCCTTTGAGCTGTACCGGGATGACGGTAGAAGAATACACCGGTGCGACCATGAGTATGGCGAACATCCGCACCATGATGAGCACATAGAGCTGAGTGAACTGAACGAACTCCTGCACCCGTCCTCCCTTACCGCGCCAGCATCGGCAGCGCTTTGAATATACCCATCGTGTACTGGGTGAGCATGGTGAGCATCCAGCCGCCCATGACTATGATGACCGCGACAATAGCGACGATCTTCGGTACGAAGGTGAGCGTCTGTTCCTGAATGCTCGTCGTCGCCTGAAAAATGGAAATGATAAGACCGACAACGACGCTCACGATGAGTATGGGTGCGGACACATAGAGCATCACCCACATCGCGTCAATGGCAAGTTTCATTATCTCCGACTGCGACATGCCCCTTCCCTCACTTATAACTTTGCACAAGCTGATAGGATATGAGTTTCCAGCCGTCGACGGCAATAAATAAAATAAGCTTAAGCGGCAGCGAGATCATGACAGGCGGGAGCATTATCATCCCCATTGCCATGAGCGCCGCGGCAACGATGAGATCGATGACGATGAACGGGATGAAAAGGAATATCCCCATCTTAAAGGCGACGGTAAGTTCATTGATGACGAATGCCGGAATAATCACCGACGTCGGTATGCTCGCAGGGTCCTTGAGCGATCCCTTTTTCGAGAGATAGATGAACAGGTCCAGATTCGACATGCCGCCCTTGGAGTTGAGCGTAGTGAGCATGAATTTCCTGAGCGGCTGCTCCACCTGTCCGAAGAAATCGTTCACGCCGATCTTCCCGGCAAGATACGGCTCAAGTGCACGCTTGTTCATTTCATTGAGCGTCGGCTGCATGATGAAAAAAGTAAGAAAAAGCGAAAGCCCCATGATGATGGCGCGGGGCGGCGTTTCCTGCAGCGACAAGGCGCGCTGGAGAAAACTGAGGACGATGGACACGCGCAGAAAGCTCGTGACCATGATGACGATCGATGGCGCGAGGGAAAGGATAGTAAGAAGGAACAGTATTTGCAGTCCGAGTGACACCTCACGCGGAGACTGTGCCTCCTTCACGCGCACATCGACGAAGGGTATGGGAATGGATTGCGCAAAAGACACTGCAGCAGGAATTGCAGCGAGAACGATGATGTAGAATAGCAGAGTACGCAGGTTGCGTCTTGCTGACATCTCTTCCTCCCAGAAAAGAGATACCAGATCGGTTTGCCGGTCGGTAGTGACCACATGTTAACATATTATTATTATTCTGTCAAGCCCTTTTAATCGTTTTTTTCCGATATATACTATGGGTGCATTTCGGAGGGAACCATGGACGGACTTACCATGCTCTATACGCGAAGGAGCGTACGGTCATTCAAAACGGATGCCGTAGCGGATGATATCATCGGGAACATAGTCCGTGCCGGGCAGCTGGCGGCTACCGCACGGAACGTTCAGCCCTGGGAATTCGTCGTCGTCAAGACAGCTGACGTGCGTCGGCAGATAGCCGCCGTGACCGAGAACGGAAAATTCATCGAACATGCGCCGGTGTGCATAGCGGTGCTCTGCCAGGACACGAAATACTATCTTGAGGACGGCGCCGCCGCCACG
>JBBTBY010000079.1 GCA_038043445.1 Spirochaetota bacterium | reverse complement strand
AGCGAGACGCCAAGGCCCGCCGGCGAGGTCGTCGCGCCCCCACCGATCAGCACCATCGGAGCCCGGCCCGTCATGAAGACCGAGGCGAAGTGCTCCGTGCGAGCGATCGGCATCGCAGGGGCGGCGGTGAAGGATCACGGCAATTATCGCACCATGTTCATCGGGTCATCGGTGCTCTCTCGCTATCTTATCAATGCGATCGCTTCGTACGCGGGCGCATGGGTGGTGACCAAACCGAATGCTGCGGTGGTATCGGCGAGCGATTCACTCCTCATGATACACGCATTTAAGACGGGAACGCTTCCGGTAACGATGAAAAAGCCGTCATCCCTTGCGGAATATGAGCCGGGGGCAAGAACGTTCGCACGATCGGCTCGCCATGAGATAATGGTTAAGGCGGGAAATACCTATCTTTTCAGGATCAAGGACTGAGCGATAATCGGCGTAATGCCGAATCGTCCTGATTATTTCCATTCCATGCATTGACAGCACGCTCGATTCCGCCTACATTGATGTGTAGAGAAAAGAGAGAACGGAGAAGCTCATGTCAAAATCCGCATGTATCATCTGCCTCGCACTGTTGCCGGCAATACTGAGCGCCATAGCAACGGACGGCGAATGGAAATTCGACGGCACGGCGGACGATACTTCACCCAATCGCTGTAAGACGGTTTCCGTAGATACGGCAGCGGTGAAGGGAAAGTCGGGCTCGGCATTCTCCTTTAACGGGAAAAGCTCATACGTGAAAGCCGATGTTCCGTTCACCGGCGGGAGTTTCACCTTTCACGCATACGCCGCGCCGACTGCGGCACCGACCGGTATAAATCCAACAGCCATCATGGCGCGCAGGGGATGGCATACGTACATCGGTTACACGAAAAGCAAAAAATATCATTTTTTTATCGTCAGCAAGGATAAGAAAACTTTTATCGCGGAAAGTCAGGACGTCTATGAACCGGGGACATGGCATGCGGTGACTGGCGTGTTTGACAAAGAGAGCATGAAGATAAACCTCTACATCGACGGTGAGCTTGCCGCCTCGGCGAAGTTCGAAGGGGAGATGTATCCGTATGAGAATACGCTTTTCATCGGTGCGGGGAATCCGGACAGCACCGGTTTTTCCTACAGCTTTTTCGGGAGCATCGATGACGCGCTCTATTTTTCACGTGCGCTTTCGCCGAGCGACGTGTCATCGCTTGCCGGCGTGCAAACGGGCGATATGTCAGCGGGGCTTGTCGGCTATTGGAAATTCGACGAACGCGCCGGCGGCACGGCAAAAGACAGCTCGGGGCTCGGTCATAACGGGCCGATATCGAGTGCCGCGCTCTGGGCGCAGGGGAAATCAGAAAGCGCGCTCCAATTCAACGGCTCGAATACGCTCGTCTATACCGTATTGAAACAGAAGCTCACCAGTTATACCTTTGCCGCCTGGGCAAAGCCGCTTGCTGCAGTAGGGAAGATCGGCGCCGTATGCGGACGGCCTGGGTTTCATAACGATCTTGGATACTCGACAGCAAAGCGATTCTATATCGAAACGTTCAATACCGAAAAACAGCATTTTATGGCGGTATCCGAACGCGCGTATGAACCGGGAGAATGGCATCATGTCTCCGGGGTTTTCGATGCCGCAGCAAAAAAATTGCTTCTTTATGTCGATGGCGAACTATCCGCGGAAAAGCCGTTTGTAGGCGAGCATTTCAGATACGGCGACGAATTCTATATCGGCTGCGGGAATGCAGCAAGCGCCTCCTTTGGATATTGGCTCAACGGCGCCGTTGACGAAGTACGCGTATATAAGCGCGCACTTTCAGCCATCGATGTGCGGTCGATATATGATATTCATTCGCAGTCCATGGGCCCGGCGGCAGATGAACGGTATAAGGAGGTCGGGCGTTCCGAGCAGCCGGCATGGTTCGAGCCGAAGATAGAAATACCGCCGCCCCTTACCGATGAGATACGAAAGGCGGTGGCTTCCCAAAGCCCGGCGACGTCGAGAATATTTCCGGTGAACGGCGTAACCCAGTTCGAAATGAACGGAAAGACAATGCCGTTCATGATGGGCGATATATGGTATTCCGATGGGATGCGGAAGATCTATCTCAAGCCGTTTTTTGACGCCGGCTTTGAGATCATCCGCGTCAATATGAATTTAGGTACATTCCCCAGTTCCGCTCAGATGCCCTGCTATTGGATTGGCGATCGAAAGTACGATGCTTCGGGGATTGAACCGCTGCTCTGGCGCGCACTCGTGCAAAACCCGAGGGCAAAGCTCCTTTTATGGCTGTTGATAGACCCGTATCCTGAATGGACGATCGAGCACCCCGATGATGTCATGCAGAATGAACGGGGACAATACGCAATAGGGACCACTCACTTTCAGCGTTATGGAGACAAGATACCCGCCCCGAGGAGCGGGGAACGCGGCGCATGGTCGTTCCGCTCCGCGACGTTCCGAAACGACGTGTGCGAGATGGTATCCAATTTCATGCGCGATGTGGAGCGGCTTGCGCCGGGACGAAGCGTCATGGGGTATCTCATCGGCGGCGGCGTTGATGCGCAGCTCTATCACTGGAATGCGCCGAATCATTATCTCTCGAAACCGGAATATTGGGGCGATTACTGTCCCGCGTCGAAATCGGAGTGGAAGACATGGCTCAAGAAACGATACGGCACGAAGGATGCCCTTGCAGCTGCGTGGGGAGTTGGCGTAACGGAACTCGGCGATCTTCCCCCTCCGCCGGCAAAGGATCTTGCGGGCGAACGGTTTTTTCACGACCCGCGTACCGACAGGCGGGCGATGGACTGGAAGCGATACACGACCGAGGGAAGACTTGAATTGATCCGTTCGGTGGCAGCGACGATAAAACGCGAAATGCCGCGTCCCATGGTGGTCGGCATCTGCTCGGGGGTAAGCCCGGGCCGGCGAGACTGCACAACGGAAGAGGAATTTATCCGCGATACGAACATCGATTTTGCGCTGAGTCAGTTCGCCTATTCGCAGCGTGTTCCGCCGAATCTGGGCGGCGTGAACACGCAGCTCGCTTCCTTCGCGGTCAATGGAAAAATGTTCGCCGGCGATTGGGATTTTCCGACATTCCTCATGAAGCCTACCGCCCGCGTCGAGATCGGCGCGGGGATATTCCACGATCAATTCGTCCAGGGCTGGTCGAAGGATATGGAAACGCTTCGTGCAGTGTGGCGTCGCGAATACGCACACCTCTGGACGGTCAATTCGGCGGGACACTGGAACCATGTGTTCGGCGCGTCCGACGGCCACGACGATCCGGCGATAATAGACGAGATGAAATTCCTCATGCAGATGTCGAAAACAGTGAAGCCTTCACCCGCGCAATACCCTGTCGCCGATGTCGCCGTCGTGTATGACGAAAAGGCGGTCGACCATCTCAACCGAGGCGCGGCGATCGCGCCGCTTGAATGGACGCGTTTCCAGCAGAACGAATTGAACGCCTCCGGGGTGCCGTACGGGCAGTACTATGCGGAAGACCTGCGCGAGGGGAAAGTGCCGAAGGCGAAACTGTATATCCTGCAGAATCTCATAAACCTCGATCAGCGGCTCATCGCGAGCATCGAGAAAATAAAATCCGCAGGAGCGACCGTTGTGTTTTTACGGGATACGGGCTATGCACAGTCGTTTAACGACATCGATGCTCTTTCTAAGACAATGGGGATGAAGGTTTCACGCCTTGAGGATGCACCCGTGCCGTCGTTTACCGTCGACAATAAGCACAGCCTCGTATCGTGGGGGGAAGAAGCGTCGGCGGCGCTTGGCAGCGTGACATGGCCGGCGGAATGTACCGTATTCGGGCCGTTCGACAAGAGCGAAACGCTTCCCAAAAGCGAAGATCTCAACGCCGTTCCCGCGGTATTATCCGTCGGAGCCACAAGAGCGGAGGCGAAGCACGTGACGCTGCAAGGAACATTCATCGATCTGCAGGCGATTATCGGCGGGGCGTTGAAGCCGGAACGCAATGCCTATGTCTATTATCGCGTTCAATCCAAAGCCGATGAGGATGTGTATTTCGGCGGCGGGGCGGATTGGTGGATGCAATGGTGGGTGAACGGGAAAGATGTTTTTAATACCATCGAAAAGGGCAATGAAAGAGCGGATTACACCGTGAACGCATATAAGTTCAAGGTAAGGCTTAAGCAAGGGAAGAACATCGTCGTTGTCCGCGTTGCGAGCGGAAGCGCCGGATTCGTGCTCGCCGCAGGCGGACCGTCGGAGTTGACAGCACCGCCTGTGTTCAATGCATCAATGGAAAAGATTAAAAAGGACGAGTATACGCTTGCCGTCGTCGACGCATCCGCTACCGTGCTTTCAGCGTATGGGGATGACGCGCATGCGGGTTTTGCCTTCAGGGACTACGGTACGTACAAAACAGTGTTCATCGGGGCACGCATGCTCTCGCGGAATATGATCGCGGCACTTGCAAAATATTTCGGCGCATGGCAGCTTACCGATCCAGGCACTGTGAGTGCAGCGTGTGAGAACCTTATCATGCTCCATCCGCTTGCCACGGGAACGGTGAAGGTGCGTTTGAAAAAACCCGCGTCGCTCGTCGAATGCGCGCCGGGAAAACGCACGAGCGCATCCGCGCTAACGCATTCGTTCGATCTGCCTGCCGGGGGAACATATCTGTTCATGGTGCGGTAATGATCGGATCATAGTGCTACTGCGGATCGCCTGATCACAGCGGAGGAATGAATGAGACATGATACCCTTTTCGCTCTCGGTGTATTATCCATTTTTTCTTTTGGCGGTTTTAGTCAGGAACGGGCGGGACGGGAAAGTACACCGACCGTGTCAGGGTCAAAGACGATCGCTGCGCATTATATGACATCGATGGTCGCGACCTTCCATCCGAAAGGAAAGCCGTCGAGACAGAACGACTACCTTGCCAGACCGCTTGCGGAACAGGTCGAGATAAGCCGCGATTTTCGTGCCGCTGCGAGATGGGATATTGAGCAGGCGTGCATCGCCGGTGTCAATACGTTCGCCGTGTGGATGTATCCCCGGATGGGCGAAATAAACAGCAATGATACGGCGTTCCAGAACATGCTGTTCGGCGAGATGCAGAAAGAAAAAACCGTTCAGTTCTATCCCGACTTCTGGTGGTTCAAGATGGACCCGGAGAACTGGGGAAAGATCATGACGGCGTGGGGCGCGGAACCCCGCCCGACGATTGAGGCCGAGATGCGCCGCTACGGGCAAGTCCTCAAAACATGGAGCGAGCGTTTCGGCGATGTGTGGAGAAAGCATGACGGCAAATGGATCATCGCCATGCAGGACCATGCGCTCTTTAAAAATGTACCGTATGCGAAAGCAGCGCAGTGGCTGTTCGCCCCGCTCGGCGGCAGAGAGAAAGTATATTTAAAACTGTGCCGCTATCCCTCACTACCGCGATTCCCGAACGGCGGTGAGATAGCACCCGATTGGCTTGCCGCTGCCGATGCCGTTTTCGATTGGTCGGCGAATTCGAGCTACGGCGACGCCTTGGAAATGCGAAAACAGGGCGAAGCGTTGTGCGCCGCATCGCAGAAGGAATGGTGCCCGTCATTCGCCCCGTCGTTCATGCAGTCCCGCGGGGGAGACGGCACCGCGCCGACAAGCCCGAAGATCTACGAGCGGCTCGGTATCGTGAGCTTTCAGGATGAGTGGATGGAGGCGATACGTTCCGGCGCGAAAAGCGTTGCGATTATCACCTGGAATGATATGAGCGAGGATACATCGCTCATGCCGGAGGAGAATCACGGATATGCGTATCTGCGCCTCAATCGATATTTTGCGCGATGGTTCCAGTCGGGAAAGCGCCCGGACATCGAGCGCGAGGAAATACTTCTCTTCCACCATCCGCAGGTCGTCGAAGGGCTTGAACTCCCGGGGAGCAGAAAGCCGACAGAGAGTGGTCCCGGATGCAGTACCCCGCCGACCGACTTCGTGGCGGTTGTTACATTCCTGAAGAAATCGGCCGAGGTCAGCGTGATCTTTCACAAACAGGTCATCGCAAAAAAAGAATGTCCCCCGGGATATCTCGCATGGTTCCTATATAATCCGAGGAAACAATTACCTCCTGAAAGCGGTCTTGCGGATACAGATCCCGTATATCCTTCCGCTTCCGATGATCTTGCGGTAACAATCCTCGATAAACCGTTCACCGATGCGGAGGTGTTTCTCGAAGTGAAACGCGGCAGCGAACCCCCGATCCTTTTCAGATCACAGCGGCCTATCGTAAGCGCTGCAGGCAGGGCCGATCTTACCACTATCGGGAATGTTTTCAGAATAGAGCGGTAGTTCTAATGGGTTATCGTGCTGCCGGAGCTATCGTCGGTTGGATCATAATTCTGCATACGCTGTAATATCAGTTTTCCTGAACCATCGCTGCGATATACCCCGAAGTTGAATTCCGGTTCCGCTTTATTATCGGCGGTGGTCCAAGAAGCTGAGACAGGCAGCCCGTGATCCTCAAGCTCGTACCAGGGGATACGGAGTATCCTCGGCATGAGCCCGCGCATGCATGGCTTACCGAACGGCACGGAACCAATGGTGAGGTTCATGCCGAGGTGACTACTGCAATGCGCGAGGTGAATGAAAATATCTATAGGCTGATTGACTTCTTTGATTCGCGAAAATAAATGACGATTGCGGTCACGAACATTTCCTGCCGTACTCATGTGTCATCGTGGATCGTTGAATGACCTGTCGCGAATTGCGCGGGGCAGCATCACAACATCTATTGGCAACACTTTGCAATGTGACGGCAGACCCGGCGCTATTTTTTCAACTGTACCAGCACCTTGGGCGCGACCCGTTTACGGACCGCTTCGTACGCATCAGCAATCCCGTCGAGCTGGGCGATTTTCGACAAGTCGTACCACAACGTTGCGTCCAGTTTTCCCTGCAGCACGTATTCTGACACCTGTTGATGGGTCTCGGCTTCGTCGTACGGGCCGGGGCCGCGGAAGGAAAATGTGCCGCGGGCCCAGCGGGGGTGCAGCACCACCTTGTTGGCGTCGTCAATCCCGTAAATGCAGATCGTGCCGCTGTTTTTGACCAGGGAGAGCACACCGTCCGCAGTCCCCGGCGCACCGACCGCGTCAATGACATAATCAAACCCTTCAGGAAAATAATTTTTTATATTCATGGCCAGGTCGTCCTGTGTATAGTCGTAATAGTGCTCGACCCGGGCCTTGGTTTTCACCGCCTGGCCCAGCCGCGCCGCACCGGCCATCGCCACTGTTGCGCCAAGGTTCACTGCGTGGGCGGCAAAAGCGAGGCCGTTGCCGCCGGAGCCGGCCACCAGCACCGACTTTCCTGCGCTGACACCGATACGCTGGATGTATGACAATGTCTCCCTCCAGGTGGTGTACATCGGCGCAACCTGCGGGTCGACCCCGGTTGGCACCACCTGGTTGACCCGGGCTCTGTTCCACTCCTGGGCCGGCAGGCCGTCGGCAGCCATGGCCCAATGGTCTTTCGCTACCCCCAGCTCGGCGAATCCCCCCCAGGTGATGGAAAACTTTTTATCCGGGGAAGGTGGTGTCCCGACCCGGGTAACCAAGTCACCGACTTTAAAATTACGGACTTTTTTTCCCAGTGTGATCACACGCCCAACCGACTCATGCCCGAGGACTGTGGGGAGAGGGCTGATCCAGGGAAAAGTCCCATCAATAATATGGGAATCCGTGCCGGTACAGGTGGCGCCATACAACAGTTCACACAGGGCATCATAATCCCCCACTGCCGGTTCGGCGATATCCTTCACAACCAGCGTCCCATGTTTTTCGATCAATGCAGCCTTCATACTTTCTCCTGAAAAATAAGATTAATTCCTGATGTTTTGATTTAATTCGATATATTTATAATCGTCAAGGCCCTTACCGTCGGGGTATTCACGGCGGCAAGCAGCCATGCTACCGCAGCCCGGCCGGTCCCTTATAGCAGCCCGGATTGCTTATCTTCCAGCCCAGCCCCCACGGCTCTTCCGCCGGGCGGAAAGGCACCAGCTGATAAAGGGCATCGATTTTTTTAACCAGGTCATCAGGCAACGCCCCTTTTTCTGCTGAAGCGACATTTTCATCGACTTCTTTGACGGAGCGCGCCCCCATCAGCACGGTATCCACCCGCGGGTCGGACAACACCCAGCGCAGACAGAGCTCCGGGAGGGTGAGGCCGCATTCGTCCGAGAGGGCATAGAGTTTCTTCATCTGCTCCTTGCGGGCGGGGGAGAGCCAGTAAGCCGAGGGATCATTGACGGCGTCGTACTTTCTGGCCAGCGCGCCCTGCTGCAGCGGCGAGCCCACCACCACCCCCATGTTCTGCGCCCGGGCGGCAGGGACCGCCGTCTCCTTGGCTTCCTGCCACAGCAGGCTGTAATTAAAGGCCGTCAGCACCACGTCGAATTTTCCGCTGTTGATAATGTGGGACAATTCATAGCAGGTGGTGCCGCCCAGGCCGGTGTATTTGATCTTTCCTTCTTTTTTTAATTCAGCCATCAGTTCCAGCACCGGGCCGTTGATCGTCTGCCAGTCGGTCCACCAGTCCCACTGCCCCGGCCGGTCCGGCTCGTGTATCATCAGGATGTCGATCACCTCGCGGTTAAGCAGTTTCAGGCTGGTCTCCACCGACTGACGCAGCGCCGCTTTATCCTGGGGTTTGAACGGGTCCGGGCGCCCCCCCAACTTCGTGGAAAGTATAAAAGGCTGCTTGATCTCCTTAAACGCTTCTCCCAGGGCCTCTTCACTGTTGCCGTAACTGGGCGCGGTATCGATATAATTTATGCCCAGTTCCAGGGCCCGTTTAACGACCCGGTTGGCCTCGGCCTGTTCCGCGGCATGCTTGGCTACGAAAAGCCCCCCCAAAGCCAGGCGGCTGACTTTCAGCCCGGTGCGCCCCAATGCTTGTGTTTCCATGGTTTGTGTTTCTCCTAGATCGGTTTGATGAAAATTTATTTTTCGGATACGATTTCCTGAATTCAATAATAGTCCGGAATCCCCCTAAAACAAGGGGAAACCATTTTTATTTATAGCACAAATCTGCGTTTTGAGCGAACATTTGCTTTTCCGGACCCACAGGCTATAATGAACGCCGATCGTGTCTGGTGCGCCATTTTCAGAAAAATCATGGTTCACCTTCAATTCAAAAGGGGTCTCTCATCACCCGGCTGAAACAGAGATTCCATCC
>JBBTBY010000078.1 GCA_038043445.1 Spirochaetota bacterium | reverse complement strand
AACCGCCTTGCCGCGGTCGCAGGCCTTTCCTATTATCGGGATGCACGAACCGTACGGCTTCTTGCCGAAAAGCTCGCCGATGATTTCATGATAGATGATGCCATACTGCCGATCGCGCAGAAATATCCCGATGTATATGCCCCGGAGCTCATCTCTGTGTACCGCTCAATGAGCGATGCCGGCAAACGACGAGGCCTCATCGGGCACATCGCGTCGCTCAGAACACCGGTGTCATCGAATTTCATAACGTCAGTAGTGCAGGATGCGTCCGATACGAACCGCGCGGAGGCCCTTCGCGAATTGATCAAATATTATCCCGCTGAGATCGGCACGGCGCGCGCGCTCGTGAACGATGCATCGCTCGGCGATACAGCGCTTTCCATACTCCTCAAGAACGGCACATCGAACGATATACCATCCTTCCTCGCAGCGTTCTCCGACCGCGCCCGTTCATCCGCCGCGAAGATACTCGCCTGTCAGGCGGTCATGCGATGGGGCGACGATGCGCTCAAAGCACGCATTATAGGCGCCGCGATCACAAGCCCCGACAACACCCTCGTCGGCGGGGCGCTGCTTTGCGTCAAGGGATATACGAATGCGTCGCTCTATCCGTCGCTCAGCCGCATCGTCCGCATCGGGGAAACATCCGGCATACGGCTTCTCTCCGCGGAAGTTCTTTCTGACTACGACACCCCGGAGACATGGCCGCTCCTTATCACTTCGCTGAAAGAGGAATACTCCGAGGTGCGCACGCCGCTCGCCCTTGATGTGTTCGTATCGGCGATAACGCTCGGCATAACGTCCATCTTCGATAAGATAAGCGCCAGTGCATCCCGCTCGGAGTTCAACGCGCGCAAAGAGCGCATCAATGCGGCTCTCAGAAGAAAGACCGGGGAGAACCTTTCAGGGTATCGCGCATGGCGGGAATGGGCCGTGCTTCGCGGCATGACCGTCGACGGTGCGAACATGTTACAAATGCTCTGGAGCGCGGACCCGGAGCTCCGCGGAAAAGCCCTCGCCGCGGCGATACGTTTTCTCGGATACGCCGACCGGGACGCGTTCGTTCGATCGCTTCAGAAAAAACCGAACGACGAGACCGAGATGCGCACGGCGCTCGCGGCAGCACTTGAAAAGCGCGGTGTGCTTACGGACGAGAAATAAGCCGCCGCGCGAACAGGATCGCGATGAAAAGCATCATGAGTATGGAATACACGGTCTTGAAACGCGGTTCATAGATACCGAGCGCTTTTATCCGTATCACGCCGTTCTGATAGACGCCGTCAAACGAGACCGTCATGTCCTTTTTGAGCGCATACCGTCCGCCGGTATCGAGCGTGAAAAGCTGTCCCATTTCGGTCACCTTCGGCGGAACCTCGGACACCACGCGCGACACGCAGAACTCCACGCGCTTTCCTTCATACGCCTTCGGGTCATCAAAGAAACGCAGATAATGATATTCGGAATTGAGCACGGCCGTACGTGTGAGGAGTATCATGCCGAGCGTGAGCGCGGTGACCGAAACGGCGGCGGCGATGCGCTTCAAGGAAAATGTGAATAGCGGCTCATAGCGCTGCGAGCGCCAGATGATGATGAGGAGCGGCGCAAGAACGGCGGGAAGTATATAGAGCACCGGCGAATTGAACGGTATGAACGCAGGTGTAATGTTGCCGAGAAAGAACGGATAGCCGAGCATGGGGTAGGTGGCATAATGCGCCACGAATGAATCGACGATGAGATGTGTAACGGAGAATGCGGCGAGCATGCCCCAGGAGACAAGGACGTTCCTGGTGAAAAGTGCGATAGCGAGTGACACCAGTATCATCGTGAACGGCGAATGATACGGCGTTGACAGGAGCAGGAAATCGCGCGCGGGGAGATCGAACATGTCGAGGAATACTATGCGCGGCGGCATGAGCATATCCGGAAGCACGGCGCCGAGGAGCGCAAGTCGATAGTCGGCCTTCCTATCCGTTCGCTTGAGGACGATGGCGGTTGCCGCGTGAGTGATCCAATCAGGCACGGTAATCCTTAACCGCTTTCTTCATCGCACGGATGTGCGCCGGTGTCGTCCCGCAGCAGCCGCCGACGATGTTCGCACCCGCCTTGAGGAGCGCGGGTATCTGCGAGGCCATTTCTTCGGGCGTTTCGGGGAACACATCCACGCCGTTCACGTTCTTCGGGAGACCGGCGTTCGCATGAACGAGTACGGGCGTTGCCGTATCGACCGTGCGCATTTCGGTAACGACATCGATCATACCGCGTATCCCGTTGCCGCAGTTGGTGCCGATGATGTCAGCGCCGGCAGCAACGAGCTCTCGCGCCGCGTCCGCAGGGGAGACACCCATCATGGTGCGATATTCGCCCTTCGGCGTCTTCTCGAAGGTGAACGTACATATCACTTCGCACTTCGTGTTCTCTTTCGCCGCGCGTATCGCTATTTTCGCTTCATCGAGGTCGCTCATCGTCTCGATGCAGAGCGCGTCCGCGCCGCCTTTTTCGAGCGCTATCGACTGAGCCTTGAAGGCGTTGTAGAGATCGTCCTCGGTCACTTCGCCGGTCATGAGTATCTTGCCGGTAGGCCCCACGGAGGCTATCACCCATTTCTCACCTGCCGCCTCGCGCGACAGCTTTGCCGCGGCCATATTGAACGATTCGACCTTGTCACCATGACCGAAATGCGTGAGCTTGAACGATGTGCCGCCGAAACTGCAGCTTTCTATCATATCCGCGCCGGCATCGATATATGACTTGCCGATATCGCGCACGTCCGCGGGTCGGTCGACGCACCACGCCTCCGGGCAGTCACCAGGCTTCATCCCTTTCTTCTGAAGGAATGTCCCCCATGCTCCGTCGGACACGAGAATACGGCCTTTTTTGACCGCTTCGGTTATTCGCTCTTTCGCCATCGTAAGCTCCTTGGGCGATAACTATACGTTTTCATCATTCATTTGTCAAATCAAACCTTGACTTTTACCGGTAAAATTATATATTCTCGTACATTCAAGGGCGACGTAGCCAAATGGTAAGGCCGAAGTCTGCAAAACTTCCATCATCGGTTCGATTCCGATCGTCGCCTCATAGACCGTCCTCTGTACCTGTCGAAGATATGAAACCATTCACGATAGTATCCGTGCGGCATACGTCCCGGGCGTCGGCAGTATGACGAAAGAGCAGAAGATAGCCCTTGTCACGGTGCTCCTCGCTGCGTTCGGCAGCATCGTCGTGTTCCGCATGTTCTTCCTCGCCATACGCACATCGTCGTTCACGCCCGTCTCACAGAACGATGTCCGCGGCGATATCTATGACGTCAACGGCCGAAGGCTTACCGAGAACACGCCGGTATTCACGCTCGCCGTCGATAAGAACAGCCTCTCCGCAGAAACGCTCGCGGCAACGGTGCATGCGTTATCATCGCTCACCGGCATGCGCACACGCGATGTCGCGATAAAGCTCCGCGACGAACGGCGTTTTTCCGTCATCCGCCGCAAAGTGACATCCGCTGTCCGTGATGCCGTACTTGCAGCGCAGAAGACCGGTGCGATGAAGGGCGTGTATTTCATCCCGGAGCGCCGCCGCACCTACCCGTTCTCCGATGTGTTCGCCCATCTCATCGGCTTCACCGATATCGACAATCGCGGCATCGAAGGTATTGAGTTCGCGTACGACGAAGAGCTCGCACCGGCACCGGTATTGAAGCGCCGCAACGTAATGCTCACCGTCAACGCCGATATACAGGACGCCGTGCATCGCGAGATAAAAGCCGCCATGGCATTGACGAAAAGCGATGCGGCCGTCGTCATCGTGCAGAACGTGAACAACGGCGACATACTCGCTTCGGTATCCTATCCCTATTTCGACCCGAACGAACCGGGGCGCTATTCCCCCATGACGCTGCGCAATCGCGCGTTCATGAACATCATCGAGCCGGGGTCGACGTTCAAGATGCTCGCCGCCGCGTTCGCGCTTTCGCACAACATCGTCTCCGCGAACGAGACGTTCCTCTGCACGGGGGTGTACACCTATCCCGACGGGCAGAAGATAAAATGCCATGAAAAGCACGGGCGGGTGAGCTTCGAGGACGTCATCAAGAGATCCTGCAATGTGGGGATAATAACCGTCGCCGAGCGTTTCAAGAAAGCCGAATTCCATGATTTCCTTACAACGTTCCGCTTCGGCGAAAAGACCGGCATCGCCCGTGTATCGGAACAGGCGGGGATACTGCGGCCGCCGCGTTCATGGTCGCTCTACTCGCGCGGATATATCGCCATAGGCCAGGAGATAGGCGTTACGCCATTACAGCTCATCGGCGCCTACAGCGCGCTCGTCAACGGCGGCACATATCACACCCCGCGTCTTGTCTCATCGATAGTCGACGAAGAGCGACGTGTCGTTTCCTCCATGGACCCATCGGGAGAGCGAGTGCTCGATGCTGCCGTCGCCGAACGGATAAAACTGCTCCTGCGCAAGAGCGTCGAGTCCGGGAGCA
Source organism: Spirochaetota bacterium (assembly GCA_038043445.1). NCBI lineage: Bacteria > Pseudomonadati > Spirochaetota > Spirochaetota bacterium. Next base: position 13,485 of record JBBTBY010000078.1, on the reverse strand, counting down.
CCGGCGAACTGGCAAGCTTGAAGGACGTGGCCGTCATCGGAAAGACAGGCACATCGCAGATAGCGAACCTGCGCTCCGGCGGCTATCTCGATGATGCGTATAATTCGATATTCGTCGGGGCCTTCCCCCTCGATGCACCGCGCGTATCCATGCTCGTGCTCCTCAATAAACCGAAAGGGGCGCACACGGGCGGCCGCGTGGCGGCACCGCTCTTCAAACGCATCGCCATCGCGATACTCCCGCTCCTTAACATCTACCCCGATACCGCCGTGACCGTTTCCCGTGCCTCGCTCACGGACCTCGCGTCGTTCGTGCGCTCGGAGGAACATATTTCCGGCGGCGGCACGGCAATGCCGATGGTGATCGGTCTATCGCTCCGTGAGGCGCTCATCCGCATACGATCGGTGACGGCGAGCAATGAGAACGGCATATCGGTGAGCGGTGAGGGATATGTCCTCTCGCAGGAACCACCCGCGGGGGAGACGGTGCGCTTCGGGAGCGTCGTGCGCCTGCGACTATCGGGGCCGAAATAGATCAGCACTACTTCGCTTCTATAATGTACACGAGCGTGCCGTACTTCGGATCACCGGTGAACGATATTGTCTGTCCGCTGCGGAGCACAGGAACAGCAGCTGTCACGCCGCCGTTCTGAAGCGCCGATACCGATGCGCCGGTAACGCCGGCATCGAGCGTAAGCGAAACAGCGCCGGCAACGCATTCAATATATTCCGCCTGCACAGGAGCGGTCGTCCTCGTCGTCATCTTGATGCCGTGACTATCGCCCGTACCGACGGCAGCTTTCGTATCATAGTTGAGATACTCAAGCCCGCTGTATCTGTTCTTCCCCGAAAGCGTTACGATATGCGTGCCGCGTGCACCGACGGTACCGTTCTTATTGAACATACTGAACATGAAATACCCCCCCTCCGTCGACACGCCCGAAAGGGACACATTCCCGAGCGTATACCGCGCTTCGGGCGATGACCAGCCGATATAGAGCTTCGCCGCGCGGTCGGAGAGCAGCACATGATTCGCCCTCACATTATTGGAAATGAGCGTCCATTCGACGCGGGGGTCGGGTCGAAGCGCAAGCGAGCGCATCGCCTCCGTCGGCTCAAGAACATCTTTCCCGAGCACGACGGAAAAGCGGCCGCCGGTGTATGCGGTCACCGGCAGGCGCGCCGCATACGGGTTCGGATAGCTCGGATTGAGAATGCCGCCGGTGAGAAGCGCATCATGTGTGATACCGAGCGTAACTTCATTGGCGAATGGCGCTACCGCCCCGGAACGGATAAGATGCGCGGTCAGCGGCATGACATGCGATTTCACGAAATGATTATAGTAGGTGAAAAATCCGGGCACCTCGAGATTCGCGAGCGTCGAGAGAAAGCAGAAAAAGAACACACCGTCAAGATCATGGAGCGCCGTCATGAGCCCTGCGAACGGACCGGTCTCCCCCGCATAATCGCTCGGGAACGGATGATCGTACTCGCTCACCACGAACGGCATCCCCTGCACGCGGTAGGGAAGCATCTTTGAAGGACTTATCGACTCCCCGCCCGACGGCGGCACCATCGAAAAGCTCGGTACATAATAATTCTTCGCGTCCCATCCGGAGCCCGGGAATGCGGGGTGCTGCCAGTAGGTATGGATGTCGACATAATCGTATACATCGGCCATGTCGGTGAATGTATAATCGAGCTGCGTACCGGTGATGGGAGCTTTGATGCCGACGGAACGCGCATGGTCGCGCATCGCCTTCCAGTACTTCTTCTCAAGCGCGTGCACGAATTCCATGAGGTCGCGCTGCGCTGCAGCAGGATAGCTTGAAAGATTGCCCATAGAGGGGAGCGGTACTGCATCGAATGAAGCGGCACCCCCAAGCGCATCGACGGCATGCGATCCCTCCTCTATCGTCACTGCCGAAATGAGAAAGCGATCGGCCCCTTCGAAATCGCGAATCGTGATGCGTCCGTAATTCGGTTCCGCGGTCTTCGTATCGACGGTAGCGATGAACCCGACAGAGTACGACTTCATCTCCGAAGAATCGACCTTAACCTTCGCAACAAGGCCGATATACCCCCACGGCGGACCCTGGCGCATGGCATTGATGCCAAAGGCAGCCCCCTTCTCCGCTTTAAGCGTAACGGTCACCGTGTAGGCCTTACCCTTCTCGAAGGCAAGACCGGTCTTGAGGATATTGAAAAAGCCCTTCTTCTCCTGCGTCGAAAGCCGTATGTCGACCCCGTCGTCGGTGAACGATATCGTCCCCTTCGCCGGATCGGTGATCTCAGGCTGCCATGAATTCTCTTTCGAGAGCGGCATGATGCCGTCAAGTGCCGTTCGAGCTCCGTCACCGCGCTTCCCCCACAGAGCAGCGAACGCATCGAAGGAGTCGTATCGCGCTTTCAGGAATCCGGCAAAGCGGCCGCGGAGCACGGTCATGATCGGTTCCGGGAGCTCATTGAGCATTCGGCCGGCGATCATCTCCCGGTAGAACGCGTTCTCGTTGTTGATCTCCACGAGCGCGAACTGCGGATCATCGCGATACGCGAGCTTCGTGTATGGATTGACATGCGAAAAGAATTTCGTCGTGAACTCCTTCTGCATATCGATAAGTTCGGGCATGAAGTTATCGATGCCCTTGCAATAGAGCGACTTCGGCATGAGCGTCTTCCATTTATATTTCGGGGTATCCGGATAGACGCGGTTGAAGTGCAGATCGAAGCAGAGATAGATGCCGCGCTTTTTGAGCTGCCAGAAGAAGTAGTCGAGCTTCTCCATCTGATCGGGATCGAACGCTTCCTGGGTCGCCGCATACTTACCCCATATGTTCCAGCCCGCGTTGCCGCTCACATTGTCTATGCTCACCACGCGCAGCGCATTGACGCCCTGCCGCGCAAGATGCTCCGCCATCTGTTCAGCGAGTTCATGCGTCGGGAACATCGCATTGAAGGCGAGGTTCTGTCCGCAGAATCGTATCCGCCCCGCTTTGGTGTAGAAATGGCCGTCCTTCACGGCGACGAAGCCGCTCTTATCGATGTCGTAATCATTGAGCTGTTTCATATCAAAGGCGCTCCCCGACGGCGGAAATGAGAGCGATGCCTTCCACGGCGAGAACGATGCGGGGAGATCGGCGGCGGCAAGCATGCCGCTCATCGTCAAAAGTACGGCGTATCTACGCATGGTGTTCTCCTCGTTCAGAATTGCACGAACAGTATACGTCAGATGCGCCTGCTGCGTCCAGGTACGGATTTCCTATCGACTTGTACGCCATTCTTATTCCGAAACGCAGCAACACTCTCCCCCGCTTCGCGTTTCAGCGTACGATGCATATGGCTTTCGTCGTAGAACCCGAGATCGGAGGCGATGTGCGACACGGGAAGCGACGTGCTGCGGAGCATCGACTTCGCACGTGAGATCCGTAACGTCATGATATACTTCCCTACCGGCATACCGATCTCTTCACCGAAACGTTTATAGAAATGGCTCTTGCTCAATCCCGTCGATGCTATCGCCGCTGCGACATCGGGTGTGCGCACGTTCATGCGCAGATGATACAGCGCGGGAGCGATGGCGCTCTCCTTCGCCGAGGAGGCCGCCGTCCGCCGGCCATGTTCTGAAACGATATGCTCAAGAAGCGAACGGGTGTGGGCAATGACGGCATCATCCGATGCGCCGGTATTGTACGCATGAAGGAGCCCGCACCAGCTTCGCGCAATGCGATCCGCCGCGTTATCATCAAGCGCGACCGCATTGACCGCCTTGTTCCGGAAGAACGGTTCGGTGAGCGAGAACGCCCGGAACATGCCGTTGGACATCGACAGGCTCAGCCCCGATTCGATGACGGACGGGAGCATGGCGAGTATGAGCTTCTCGACACGCCGCGTGCGGAACGATTCTGCATGCTCCTGCAGATGATTGATGAAGAGAAGCGTACCCGGCGTAAGCGGCGTTTCACGTTTATCGATGCATGCTGTTCCCGTACCGCTCAGGATAAGGGATATTTCCAGGAATCGATGATGATGCGCGGATATATTCGGCATGTTGCGATAGAGATTATAGATGGGGAGCACCGCCGGCCCATCGCTTGGCGTGAATTCATAGGTGTTGTCGCGGTCCACGATGCGTTCATGCCATGAGAGCGATCTCTCTTTCGGATAGAGCACATATGGCGATAGAAGCGATGCCGTTCTCATATCATATCAGCCGCGCACGCGCGGTATTACGCCTCGCCGTATCATTCAGCGTTTTCCCGCAAGCCGCTCCCACTCGAAGCCGATGCCGGTAAGAAAAGCGCTCGCAATGATCATATAGCCGACATGATTGGGATGTATCCTGTCCCATGCTATCGACGCAGAATGCATATGCATGCACATACGATCAAAGGCCGCCTGCGTATCGACGAATATCGCCTGGTATCGCGATGCGATGTCGCGCACAACGGCGCCGTATTCGTCCATGCGGCTCCTCATGGCGTCGGTGCGGTTCGTTTCCATGAAATAGGGCGTCATCATCACCAGGCCGTCGAGGAGCGGACGCGTGTCGCGTACGAGGTGTTCGAGCGTGTTCGCATATTCCTCAACGCTCACCGCGCGGTCCTGTCCGCGGAAGCTGTCGAATTGCCGCCACACGTCGTTGATGCCTATCATGATGGAAAGCCAGTCAGGTTTGAGATCGATGACGTCCGCCTGCCAGCGCGCCGCAAGATCGCGCACGGTATTCCCGGACGTACCGCGATTCGTGACGCGTATCGCACGTTCCGGATATGCCGTCATGAGGAGCGCATCCACCTGCGCCACATAGCCGCCCCAGCCGCGGCCGATGCCTTCGTGCATGCTCTCGCCTGCGGGCGTTCTCCCGTGATCGGTGACCGAATCGCCTATCATGACAAGGCGTGCATGGGGCTGTATCTTCATGATAGACCTCTCAACGCGGAATACGTTCTGAGGGGGAGTATATATCGTCACGCAGGTATTTCAAATGGGCGGGAGTAAAAGCAGCACAAGATAGAAAATAACGAAACACGCGAAAAGCACGAGAGGGTTAATCGGCGTTCATCTGCGGTCAATCTTTTTACTCTTATTCTTCTTCGCATCTTCGCGCCTTCGCGTGAGTTCCTCTTCCCTTATTCCGGTTCTCTACGCCGAACGAAATCGAATACGATAAACATCCTATTTCTTGACATCGTTCGCGGCGACCTTTATCGGCTGTGACTTGTACCAGCGTATGAGCGCCGGTATGCCGTATTCCGCCCCCATCTTCACCGCGGCGGCGAACAGGAGCACGGTGACATCCGAAGCGATACTGGATATCATATCGAACGGCCCCCTGAATATCATGAACGCAAAGAGCAGGAAGATATTGAGAAATACCCAGAATAGAATACCGGGGAATATCGCAGCGATGATAAGCATGAACTGCACGAGCGGCGAGAAGACGTGCAGGGTAATGTCCGGCGGGGCGCCGTTCTCCCGCCTGCGTATCACCTCATCGCGCAGGTACGATATCAGTCTGCCGATGAAAAGAAGCCCGGCACTGACGGCGATAAAGACAAAGCTCGAAATATCGGCTTTCGATATCCCTTGAAATACGCTGAAGAGAATAAAGTAGAAGAGCACGCTGAAGGCGAGTATTGAAAGCGCCTGCCTGCGTTTATCGTTCACTGACGGATTTCCATCGGGGATGAAGCTGAACACCGAAAAATCCTTAAGCGTGCACAATCGAATGACGGTAAGTACTCCGGCGATGACACAATCGCACCAGAACGCCCACAGCACGGACATCGCGCTGGGATGGAATACGATTATCCCGGCAAGCACGATGAGCACGTTCGCCCCGGCGGACATCCATAGGGATGCGTTTCGCGGCGGCGACCCGAAAGCGATTCTTTCGGTAAAGCCCTTGAACGTCATTTTACTATCCATCCGACCGCATTACCCCCGCCATTCACTATCCGTTCATTGAGATGGCCCATATGATGCTGAATATGCCGCAACACCGACTCCTTCATGACGCACCTCACGATCGTACCGGCAGGATGATACATCCGAAAGACAGAATTCTCAAATCCGTATACGATGTGGCTATTATTTTTTCTGCCCGTCTGCACCGCGCTCATGCGCCTCAGTGAGCGAAACTTTTTTGCAGGTATAGCGCACGGGGTCTTGACCCCGTGTACAGCATGTATGATAAAACAAACACGGGGTTAAAACCCCGTGCTCTTTTATATGGCGGCATATATTACCTGCAATAGCAAGTCACACACGTACACCCCACCCCCGCTGGAATTTGCTGCACGAACAATATATACTGCTCATATGAGAAAATACAGTATACGGACCGCTCTCCTCACCCTGGCCGTCGTCATCCCGCTCAGCGCGGAAATGAAGCGCATCCCCGGCGGCGATCTCATCGATTTCATCGTCCCGTTCTCGGCGCACTACACGCTCTCCTCATCGCCCACGCCCTTCTCGTATTGGCATAACCCCGCGCTCATCGCCGAGGGCTCGCTCATCGCCGTCGAAGGCATGTATACGTTCGTCGGCTCCGACAGTGCCGGAACGGTCGGCGCCGTCATACCGACGCGCGCGGGTTCGCTCTTCGCGGCGTTCCGCTATTGCCGTACCGGCGGCGCACTCGGGGCGGGGCTCGGGGAGCTCAACGGCGCTACCGTCGGTTTCGCGAAACATTTCGGGCCCATGCTCTCCCTCGGCGCAGGGCTCACCTTCCTCTCCGCACGCTATACGCCGATAACCGATTTCGGTCTTGCCGGCGATCTCGGCATGGTGCTCAGAACGAAAGGCTCGATAACCATCGCGAAGGATATCGCCTTCGGCCTTGCGCTCGAGAATTTCGGCAAACAGATCACCTACGGTCAGACCAACTACGACGCCTTCCCCGCCTGGGACATCAAATTCTCCCTGAGCGGCGAAAGCCCGGTGGCCGATTTCCTTTCCTTCAACAGCGGCATCGATGTGAAGTATTATCCATTATCCCTGTCGCAGTTCTCCTTTGTAGTGAAGACCGAAGCGGTCATACTGAGCAATTTCTTCATCGCCGCCGGCCTCATACTTAACGAAAAGGATGTCGACATATGGCATATCGGCGCCGGTGCCGGTTTCACGCTCCCGACGATGACGATCAAAGCACGCTATGCGCTGACACCGCGCTTGTACACGAACGGCGCGAGGGATCTTGTCCACTCGGTAGCGCTCATCGTCGGCTTCGGGCAGGAGGACAGCACGCCGCCCGAACTTTCGTATGCGAGAACGGCTGCCGTATACTTCTCGCCCGGCAATACGGGCGCCATGGAAACCTTCGTCGTCACACCGGTCATTCGCGACGCATCGCCCCTATCGGGGTGGCAGCTTATCATCAAGAACGCGGATGGGGAGATAGTGCGCACGTTCGAGGAGGTGGAGGACAGGCTCACCGAATTCGACGGGGATAAATTCCTGCGTATGCTCGTAAGCGAACGCATGTCGGTCGATGCCCCGGCGTCCATCGAATGGGACGGCACGGACACGAACGGGATCACCGTTCCCGACGGGCGATATACGTATGTCATGCGCGCCAAGGACGAAGGCGGGAAGACGGGATGGTCGGCGGTCAATACGGTCACCGTCGATGCAAGCGCCCCGCGCATTACGGTGGACGCTCCGGCGAACGCGGTCATGTCCTCACGTGCACCGCTCTCGTTCAGCAATCATGTCGATGAGCTCTATCTCTCCGAGGTCACCTCCGAGATACGCGACAACAATGGCGTGCAGATACGCATGCAGCGCGACACCACGCGCGAGAGCATTCTGACGCTGGCCCCCGGCTCGCTCCCCTCCGGCGTATACTCGTATACGGTGCGCGCCGCGGACAGCGCATCGAACAGCGCCGTGTTCGGCCCCGTGCGCTTCGAGGTCGATAATGGCGATATGCGGCTTTCCGTCATACCGGAAAAACGCGGCTTTTCCCCCGCCATCGATTCGCTCACCTTCCACGCGCGTCCGACGCCCTCATCGAGCGTGCAGAAGGCGCTTTTCACCGCCGAGAACGAAAGCAGGAACGTCGTCTTCAGCTTTGCCACGAACACGTTCCCGTCATCGATAGTCTGGGGAAAGGAACAGCCGCGATCGTCCGACCTCCTTTTCCTTCCGGAGGGCAGATCGCTGATAACCGGGGGGCTGCCGAACGACGGCGTATATGCCGCGGTACTTTCCGTTACGCTCGAGAACGGGCTTACCATCACCTCCCCAACGGTATCGTTCATCGTGGATTCCACGCCGCCGGCGATCGATCTTGCCGTCCCGAACATCCGTTTCTCCCCGGACGCCGACGGCATAAACGACACGCTTCCCCTGCGCATCAAAGTGTCCGACAAGAACGCTATCGCGCGTTGGGAGATCGTCATTACCGAAACACGCGGGGAGACGAATGCGCCGTTCAAGCGTTTCTCGGGTCGTTCGGCCGTCGACAAGACGATAGTCTGGACGGGACGCTCCGATACCGGCGAGCTTGTCGAAAGCGCCAATGATTATTCGATAGTGCTCGTCGCAATGGATGAATTCGGGAATACGAGCCGCACTCGGGCGAGCATCATCACCACGGATATCCTCGTGGTAAAGACCGCGCGCGGCTATAAAATGAAGGTGTCGAACATCGAATTCGATACCGGGAAGGATACGCTCACGAAACGCTCACGCGCCCTCCTTGACCGGGTCGCCGAAATATTGGGCCGCTATTCACGGTATGCGGTCTCCATAGAAGGACATACGGACAATGTCGGCGGCAGGGACTATAATCAGAAGCTTTCGGACCGCCGCTCCGAGCGCGTACGCGATCACCTGTCATCACGGGGCGTCGATGCGAAACGTCTTACTGCGCATGGGAACGGCGAAACGAGCCCCGCCTATTCCAATAATGACGAGTGGGGGCGCGCACGCAACCGACGAGTGGAGTTCCTCCTCGAACGGAACAGCCGCTGATACAGCAATTCCTTTCGCGATATTGCCTTGACAAAGACCGTTCCGGGATATAGCATACACGCACTGTACTTCGAGGAGCATCATGAGCGTTACATTCTCTTTTTGGGCTGCATTCATCGCAATATTCGTCGTCGTCTTCATCATTGACATCCTTGTCAATGCCCGTAATGCACATATTATCAGCATCCGCACCTCGCTGCTCTGGACAGCGATCTGGATCTTTACCGCGCTCATCTACGGGCTCGCGATATATCTCTGGTACCCCGAAGGTCATATGAAAGCACCGCTGTACATTGCGGGATTCCTGACCGAAAAATCGCTGTCGATCGATAATTTATTCGTCTTTATCATGATATTCTCGATAATGGGCGTTCCGCAGAAAAATCAGGCCAAGATCCTGAAGATCGGCATCCTCTTGTCGATACTGTTCCGGCTCATATTCATTGTATTCGGGATCGCGCTCATCGAACGCTTTCACTGGATACTGTACATCTTCGGCATCATACTGCTCTGGACCGCTTACAAGATGGCCTTTACCGATCATGACGAAGAGGTGCACCCCGAGAAGAACATCCTTTACCGGATGTTCTCAAAACTCTTCCCCATCGACCACGACAAAGAGACAGCCCGATTCTTCACGGTCAAAAAAGGCATTTTGCATGTAACACCGATACTGCTCGTTGTTGTGCTGATCGGCAGCACTGACATCATGTTCGCCATCGATTCCATCCCCGCGATCATGGGCATATCGAGGGACCCCTTCATTGTCATCACCTCGAACGTCTTCTCGCTGCTCGGTCTGGTCTCTCTCTTCTTCGCCATCAAAGGCGTCATGTCTTATTTCCATTATCTAAAACACGGTGTCAGTCTGATCCTGTTCTTCATCGGCGCAAAGATGCTCGCCGGTATATATCACCCCATAGAGGAATGGTTCAAAACGTATTCGTGGGTATCGCTCGCGGTTATCGCCTCGATTATCGCCGGGTCGATACTTCTTTCGGTCATTCTGAAGCCGTCACCGAATACAGCGCGTGTACCGGCTGCGACAAAGCGCAAAAGCCGCCGGCGTCATGTATAGGATCGGCTCAGGCTACGATTCGCATCGCTTTATCGAGGGTCGTCCCCTCATTCTCGGCGGTGTTACCATACCCAGCGATCGCGGGCTTGACGGCCACTCCGATGCGGATGCGCTTCTTCATGCTGTCATCGATGCCCTCCTGGGAGCCATGGGTGAGAACGATATCGGCACGCTTTTTCCGGATACCGACCCATCCCTCAAAGGGATATCCTCGATGGTGCTGCTTGCCCGCGTCATCGAGCGTATGCGCATGAAGGGGTTCGCCCTTGTCAATATCGATGCGACGGTGGTCTGCGAAAAGCCAAGGCTCAAGGACTTCATCCCCGAGATACGAAGTACCATAGCACGGGCGTTCGGCAGGTCGACCGCGGATGTCACCGTAAAGGCGAAATCGAACGAACAGATGGATGATGTCGGGAGCGGTGCCGGCGTCATGGTATTCGCCGTCGCCTGCCTCAGCAAGGGGTAACGCGCACCGACCGTTATGAACTGAATACATGCATCGGGCGGGGAAACGCAGTATGGGTAAAAGTTCACGCGAAGTCGCGAAGACGCGACGAGATACAACCCCGGAATCACCGTCATATTCGCAGAAATGTTCATGTGCGGATTTGCGTCGCGGCTTGAGCGCGCTCCTCATCCTCATAGGCTCTACCGGCTGCGCACTGCAAAGACTTCCATTGATACGATCGGAAAATACGCTCCCTGTCGCGGCATCCATCGAGGCGAACGCCATTGCCCCGAACGACCGCATCACGCTCATCTACAAGCTTCATATCGACTTTTCCCCGCGCGGGTACAGCGCCGTCGCTGTCGTATCACCGGCAGCCGACCCGGATGAAAAAGCATATCCCTGCGCGAACGACCTCATTGATAACGATATCGTACCGCTCGGACGCAGCCGTTCGCTTCAGGGGATATTCGGCGCACGCGGGATAGTGACAGCCCTCACCGGTGACGGCGAACGCATCGATCTTGTCTATGACGAGAGCGATCGCCTTATTTCACGCATCCATCGTACTTCCGGAAAAACGATGCTCACGGTGAACTTCACGTATGATGACAAAGGCCGCGTACTTTCATCAACACGGGTCGCCGGGAATTCATCGGAGCGCATATCGGTACGATACGCCGCCATCGATGCCGTACCGTACCGGGAAATGACGCGGCAGTATATACCGCTTCCAATGCCATGGCACGCTTGCGATGCCCCCGAGACGATAACATCGGGTGCGGAGGCATCCAAGAGTATCACATCGTTGCGCTATAACGGCCTCAAAGCAGAGGCGATTACGGTCGATGCGTCCGGAAAGGAAAAAGCATCCGTATATTACACGTTCGACGCAACGGGCGTCATCATCGAACAGAAGTCATATCTTACGGACGCGGAATACCTCGCTGTCTCCACTGCCGCAGCCGGGAAAACCGTAAAGACCGAGCACTACCGCAACGGAGCCATGACGCATTATGTAACGATGGCCTATGCCGGCGGCGATAGGACACTCGAACGCGTATGCACGCCGGAAGGCCGCCCCATCATCGAGCGGCGATTCGTCATTACTCGGCGGTAGGAACGCGCCCCTTCGCATTCGATAAAAAACTCCACAAAACGCCTTTCTTGGCCGATAATAGCACTGTATGATATATCGACTTTTCAGGCCCCTTCTGCGCGCAGGCATGGCCGCCGCAATGCTCTGTGCAGCAGCGACCGCACTTTCGGCGCGCACCGACATGAAGCGCGAGCCGTTCATCATCGATAAGGACTACGGTCCTATCGTGTACGCCGAGGACTTTTATCGGCTCTACTCGCTGCCCCAGTACTACAACGAGGAGAACCTCCTCGTCAACATCGCGTTCCTCAAACGCGCACTCGATGCACCGTTCGATTTCGTCAATCGCGCGCTGTGCATCATCGAGAACGAGCGTCAGTATGAAAGATACAAGGCGCTCATGCGCATGCAGTTCTGTTATCTGATAACGCAGAACCTCATCTATCTCGCGGGATTGTACGACAAGGAACATTATTTCTTCTATAACGCGCAGTTCAAGGACGATATATCGAACAGCCTTCACTTCGCCCGCTTCTACTACCTCGAAGCGGATAAATGGTGGCAGAGCACAGTGTCATATGCTGTGGCCGTGTCAAAGAATTCGGAGCGTCTCGGACTTGATGTGCTCGTCGACAGGGCGCGAAAAATACGCTATGGTGATATCGATTACGCAAAGACGATAAAACGGCGGATCCCGAAGATCGATGCGATGCTCGCTGAAATGCAGAAATAGTATCACCGTACATTAAAAAACAGTATACGGGTGGGGGCCTCTCCCACCTCGACAAGCTCGGGGCGACGGCTCAGGAACCGCGTGACCCCGCCTGCCGTATTGTATGCATGTTGTGTCAATAAATAAAAAAACCCTTGGAAAAGCTGTCTGGCAGGCCGCATAGGACTTTGGTTGGATATATACAGAAAGGGGTGTGAATAGAGGTTTGTAGGGGTTGCCTACGCGGTGATTGCGAAACCAGTGCGCTGTGAAGGTATTATGTTGGAGGGAAATACCACGGAAAGCACAGAATGCCTTCCGTACAACGCCCTTTTTTACTCTTCCAAGGGATAATGGCGTTTTTACCATACCCCGTAAGGGGTGTCAAAGATCACTGTATTACAAGTTCAGTATACAAAATATAGCCCAAAAGTCAAGCATAGCCTGATTACAGCGTAACCATTGCCCAAAAGACAGCCGCTCATAAAAAAAGGGATGCCCCCTTTGCGCTTGTAACGCAAAGGGGGCAATAAAACCCGGCAACGTTCTACTCTCCCGTACGGCTTCCCGTACAGTACCATCAACGATGAGAGGCTTAACTGCCGTGTTCGGTATGGGAACGGGTGTTGCCCTCTCTCCATGGCCACCGGGCTTATGGAACAAAGGTAATAAATTAAAGAACGCTCCGTTCTTTAACTAGTTAATCAGAGCAGTACGCATTGATAAAGAGAATGATAATATGGTCAAGTCGGTCGGCGAATTAGTAATGCTCGGCTAAACGCATTGCTGCGCGTACACCTGCATCCTATCGACGTCGTAGTCTCCAACGTGCCTGATGGGGGGAACTAATCTCGAGGTGGGTTTCCCACTTAGATGCTTTCAGCGGTTATCCCGTCCGCACATGGCTACCCAGCGATGCCCCTGGTGGAACAACTGGTGCACTAGAGGTGCGTTCACTCCGGTCCTCTCGTACTAAGAGCAAAGCCTCACAATTCCCCAGCGCTTGCGATGGATAAGGACCAAACTGTCTCACGACGTTTTGAACCCAGCTCACGTACCGCTTTAATTGGCGAACAGCCAAACCCTTGGGACCTGCTCCAGCCCCAGGATGCGATGAGCCGACATCGAGGTGCCAAACCTCCCCGTCGATATGAACTCTTGGGGGAG
>JBBTBY010000077.1 GCA_038043445.1 Spirochaetota bacterium | reverse complement strand
ATCGTTGTATCCTGCCTCTTTGAGGAGATTGGGGCGCACCATTTCGGCGAGACCGAGCTCGACGTACACCTTCATCTTGATCGCTTCCGCTTGGGGGCCGGTCATGAACTCGATGTATTTCCACGCCGCCTCTTCTATCGCTTTTCGGTCGCGGCGACCGGGTTTGTCCTCGGGTTCTATGGCCGCATTGATGCCGGCGAAATTCCCCATGACGAACACGGCGGGTTGTTCGTTCCTGTATGACGGGAGGGGGGCATACGTCCATTCCGTCGGGTCGGCATTGATGCTGCCCATGCCGCCTTCCTGCATCGTGATTATCTGCATGGCGATGAATTTCTGTTTTATCTCGCTTGAGAGATTGGAGTCGACCACGCCGTAATAGATGCGTTTCTGCACGCGCTTGTCATTGAGATCGAATTCTTCCTTTGTGATCGGATCGACGGCCTTTTTCGCGCGGATCATCTCCGGGGTAATATCGAATTCATGTCCTTTGTTGCGTATCCACGGCTGCTGCAGTATCTTCCGGTAGAAGTAGAGCGCACGCAGCGACTTCTCGCTGTCGGTGACAAGACGCCATTTCGCATCCGAGACGCCGTAGGACGTGGAGAGCCCGAGGCCTTCGAGCCGCTTCTTGTTCGCGGCGAGCGTGGCGAGATACGCCTTCTCATCGCTCACGGTAATGCCGAACGAGCGGAAGTCCACCGGCGGGTCAGGCACTTCAACGAGCTTCCCGTCCTTCTCAAAGTGGGGGAGCACTACCTCGCCGCCTGCCGACCATATCCATTGCAGGAGATACCAGCCCGGGCTCCCGCCGCGATTGCCCATGTTGAGGAAGAGGCCGTATACGTACGGGTCATCGGACTTTCCGTCGGGTTCTTTCGTCGGATCGTAGGTCATGGCCCGTGCGAATTCATATATCTCATCCCAGTCATTCGGGACTTTACCGCCGTAATTGTATTTCCCGAACGTGGGATTGTGACAGGCGAGGAGCATGCCGTAATAGGCCGTCGGCACGGCGTACACCGTTCCTTTATCCTGACAGAATTTCCATATCTTCGTCGGCGTCGAAATGCCGCGATACGGCTCGCGGTGCTCATTCTGATACTGTGCGAGGTGTTCGTTGAGCGGGAGGAGGAATCCCTGATCGCGGTAGTCGGCGACATGCCGTGTGAGAAGCCAGAACACGTCCGGTGCTACGCCGCCGATGACGGCGAAAAAGTCGGTGCCCTCGCTGCCCGGGGCATCGACCACGAGCGGGGTGATGACCTGCACCTTATATTGGGGATAGCGTTTCAGGAATGCTTCGAATATCTTCCGGCGTGCGATAAGTGTGGGGTCGGAGGTGAATACGGTCGGTATACCCTTCAGTCGAAGTTCGACCGGCTCGGCGTCTTCCCCGATGACGGGGCCGCACAGGAACATGCTCAGCATGATGCCGGTAATGGAAAGTCGTTTCAGCATCGAAGCCATGGGACACCTCGGGGGCGGATACTCTGGGTGTCAGTATAGCACAATCCTGTTTTTTGTCATTGGAAAAATGCGACATGGGGATGCAGAAAGAGGACATGGACTACACCCAGCGTATCTCGAAACGCACCGATCCGCCGAAGGAGAGATACGGCGCGCGCGGAACGCCGTCGCTTGTGAACATGACATGGTCGTGGCAGTCCGCGAGGTCTATCCAGAGCGCTTCGCCGCCGCGGTGGCGCATGGGATTATGGCCGACGATGACGGGCATGGTCTTCGGCGCCGAGAGGGCCTTGCGGAAATTATCAAGATCGGCGCTTACGTAGAGCGAGTCGCGACTCGGGAGCTTCAGGTCATTGATGCGGTTCCACACGAGCGCGTGCATGAGCGCTTCATCATCCCTGACATTGATGATCGCTTCGCGCGTCGTCGGGACGAGCGGCGGGCCGGCATGAAGGGCGATGAACCTCGGGTGCTGTACCACATAGGGGAGCATATCGAAGAACTGCTCGACAAGCACGGCGTATTCCTCGCCGCGGCGACGGACCAGATGCCGGCGGAAGAGCTGCCCCTGTGCCACACCGCCTTTCGTGAAATCCATGGCGAATGAATCGTGATTGCCGCGCAGATAGAACACGTTCTCCGGGTGACGCGTGATGAGCGTGATGAGGATGTCGAGCATGCGCATCGATGTTTCCATCTCCGCGAGCCTGTTCGTGCGGGATTCATGGAACGCATCGCCGAGGAGGAGGAGTATCGTGCGATCCTCTTTTACGGACGAGTAATTATGCGTGTCTTTCAGGATGCGCTTGAGGTTACCGCTGTTGGCATGCAGGTCGCCGACGATGACAACAGTGCGATTGTCATCGCTCGGGAATTCGATGAGGCCGCCGGGGCGTCCCTCTGCATCGCGCGGGCGCAGAGTGTCGGGGATGGACGACATCGCGGTGATGGCGGCGGTAAGACGTTCGTACGATTTTCTCACAGGGGAAGTATATCATGGATGATGGAAAAAACCCATCTCCCGCAACCCGTGAACGTGTTCGGCTACCGCTGCTCGACATACCCTACGTTCAGGTCAAGAAGTCCGTCGTCGCGACGGAGCGCATAGACGAAAAACAGCGTGGTTCGGCCATTGCGCACTGCCTTTGACGGTTCTCCGAGGGATATGATCGGTCCGCGCTGAGAAAATTTATCTGGTTCAGCGACCAGATCGCGACGGGCTCTGCCCCACGCTTGTGAATTGGCAAGGGCATCCGCTCCTTTGCCGATGAACGGGATCGAAACTATCTCATGCCCGCGGCGCAGGGTCACTTCTTTGCCGTCGAATACAGGCTGTATTTCGCCGATATTCGGCAGATTGACCGGGGGTGGCAATACCACCGGGGTATGCCACGGACCTTTCGGGAATTTGCCGTCCGGCCTCAGGACACGCACAATTACATCGCGCTTTTCTTCCGGAACGGTCTCATCGTCATACCATATCTGTACGACACGCCCGCTTGAATCGACATACGGCCCCGGATTGCCCTGTTGTTTCGGAAGCGGCTCACCGCCGATAATTTCAGCCGTCAGATCCTTGATCGCCGGCCAGGGCTTGGCATATCGGCCGAGAACATTGTGTCTGCCGTTGGCAAGCGGCGCAAGCCAATGGTCCATTCCCGACCGCAGCCCTTTATCGATACGGGGATCATCCCAGCAGAACAATAGAGCGTCCCTCCCATGCGCATCACGAATGAGCACCGGTCCCATCAAAGCGATGGAGCCATCGTTGCCCGCTATCTCAACAAGGAATGGTTCGGCGAATTCACCGTTGTGCTGACGCTTAAACCCGTAGGTCGCCTGCGCCAGCAGTTTCAATCCGAGTTCCTTTATCTTCGCTTCATCAAGACCCAAGGCCGGTGCGGCATTGCGTATGGTGCCGTTGCTCGCGATCCGTGCTGCTGCGGGAAAATCGGGACGGGCTGGTGCTGTCCACGGCCCCTTTGCTTTCTTAAAGGCCTCTATCTTTCCTTCAATCATGCAGCTTGCGCTTTGCGCTATGTAATGGATGAACAGATAATTTCCATCACGCGATACATGTGCGCCGTCTTCCCAGCCCAGCGTGTTCACCAGACCTTCAACACATTGCGGCTGTCCCCACCGTTCATCCACAGCCGCGAGAACGAGGGCGCGATGCGTGACGGAAAGCGGCGTTTTCGGGAGTGCGGCGGTGACCGTGTACTCACCCGAACCGAGTCCATCCGGAGTTACGCGGCAGACAAAGCTGCGGTTCCTGCGGAGAACGACATCGCCGACGGTGCCGCGATCCGCGGTGGTCACAGGGGCATCCCGAACGCATGGATCACCCGCTGCATCAAGGACCTGTACAAGAACGTCGAATGAGGTTGAAGACGCCACTCGTTCGAATGACATTTCCATTCGCACAGGGACGGGAACATTCCCGGTAGAAAACAAGATGTCCGCGCAGAAAAGCAATACAGTGAATACTGGGCGGATGATCGATCTGAAAAATCCAGTGCATGTATAAGGCGTATTCATACGACGATCGTGCGTATCATGGCAGTCTGAGGGCTTTTGGTCGACTCGTGCCGCTCTATCATGCGCGCGACGAGATCGGGGGCAAGAGATTTGTAGAGATCGGTGATGAAATCGCGCCGTTTCATTGACCTATCGCTATCTTCCCTTTCGCTATATCGCTGATGACGCGCCAGTACACGTGATGCTCTTCTTTCAGGATGCGCTCGGAAAGCGTTCCTTCGGTGTCATTCTTTTTTACGCGCACTTTCCGCTGACGCAGTATCGGACCCGTGTCCATTCCCTCGTCGACGAAATGCACCGTGCAGCCGCTCACCGATGCTTTTGCGTCGATGGCCTGTTTCTGCGCGTGCAGCCCCGGGAATTTCGGGAGCAGTGACGGGTGTATGTTGATGATGCGTTTCCTGAACGCGCCGATGAGCTTGGGTTTTATCATGCGGAGAAAACCGGCAAGACAGATGAGGTCGATGTTCTTTTCACGGAGTATCGCGATGAGCCTGTCCTCCGCAATGCCTTCCAGTTTCGTTTTGAAGGGCGCACAGTCATGGAAGAGCGTTGGCACGCCGTAGCGGCTCGCGACGGCAAGTCCTTTCGCGTCGGGTATGTCCGATACGGCGAGTTTCACCTGTACGTTCTTAAGACGGTTACGCGCTATCGCCTCGAGTATGGCTTCCATGTTGGAGCCACGGCCCGAGATGAGAATGGCTATAGCGAGCGGCTTTTTTTCCATCAGAGTATCACTCCTTTCGCGCGATTATATTCGGCCTCGCTCGGCCGCGCATAGATAGGCAATACGTTCATCACATCGTCGGCTGTGCCGGCTGAGGAACGCTCGACTGCGTACGATGCGATATGTGCGATACGCATGCAGTGCATCGCGTTGTCCTCGGGTATGATCATCTGCGGCAGTTCCTTCGAGAAAAGTTCGCGATAGCGCAAAGCGCCGTCGCCGACAGCGAATACCGAGGCGTCGTTCCGCAGAAGCTCGATGAGCGATTCCGCGATGATATCCTTATTCTCTATCACCGGTACTCCATCGCGATAGATGCTCGCATACACGCTGTTCTTCCGTGCATCGATGAGCGCGGCATGCGTTGTATATGTTCCGCCATCGGAAATGTTCTTTACGAGCACGGCAAGCGATGGTACGGCGACTATCGGGATGCCCTTCGCGTATGCCATCGCTTTGAGCATGGAGAACCCCACGCGCAGCGACGTGAACGATCCCGGCCCGGATCCTATCGCGATGAGGGATACGTCGGCGAGCGAGAGCGATGCTTTCGAAAGGACGCCCTCTATCGCGGGGAGGAGCCGCATGCTGTGGTCGGTCACGCCATGCTCGTAGAGCTCGTGAACGGCATCGCCGCACACGATACCAACATTGAGAATGGTCGAGGATACATCGACGGCGAGGATCGCGGATATCATTTTCATAGGTGTATTGTAATGTACCGAGGGGGTTTTCACAATGGTTTGTTCAGCGCAGCCCTGAAGGGCTGCGCTTCCTGCAAGGTGGGAGCGCCGACGGCCTGAAGGACATCGGCTTTATCGGAATATTTTATTGCCGCCACGGGATACTGCAGCCCTGCTGTTTTTCCAGTGTTCGGAGCAGTCGAATATCCTCTGCCGCCATCTGAGCGTTTACGATATCACCGGGCAATGCACTGTTGTCCTCGACAGCCTCGGCAAAGCGGTCGAATAGTGTTCCGGCAAGCGGTTTTGCCGTCCATGTCTTCGTCTGTCCTTCGCGTGCCGCGATCAGTGTGGGGCCTTCTTTGCGCAATTCCTTCATGAGCCGCGCCTCGCAGGCGATCTTGTTGCGTGAATAATCCCAGTACGGATTAGCGAGCGGCGTTGATTCGGTGATGATCGGGTGTGTCACCGGCTTCTGATAGACGCTTGCAGAACTGATGAATATGTATTGTTTCGTCTTTCCGGAGAAGAGAGCGATATCGCGTTCAATATCGGCGGGCAGATATCCGATCCAATCCACGACGGCATCCCAAGCGTGTCCTTCCAGTGACTTCTGAACATCGGCGCTTTTTATGTCGGCAAGTATCGACTTCGCTCCGGGGATATCGCGCTTTGCCGCACCCCGGGTGAGATGATAGAGATCGATGCCCTGGGCCAGTGCCAGACGGCTTACTGCTGAACTGATATTCCCCGTGCCGCCGATGAAGAGGACTTTCATGTGTGCGCCCCTTGCCGGTATATGCCCGGAATGATGCTGCGCTCCAGGAACGCTCACTATACTGCGTTCGCCGACTGCGTCAAGCATCTATGCCGAGTGTGTGCTGAGCGATCATGTGTGGACGCGTCGGTCGTGCTGACCGACAGGCGGCCTGTTCGTACGGGCTTTCATACGATATGCTGTCGGCGTTACACCGGTATACCGTTTGAACATGCGATTGAAGAGTGAGATATTTTCATACCCGCAAGACAAAGCCGCATCGATGATCTGAACATTCGATGCGGCGAGGCGCGTGCATGCCGATCGAATGCGCATTTCGTTGATATAACCGAAGATCGAATAACCGGTCTTTCTGCGGAAGGCGGTCGAAAGATACGTCGGGTTACATGACACATGCTTCGATATGGCGGCGAGCGATAACGGCCGAGCAAGGCGGGTTCGTATGTATGCAAGCGCCTTTGTCACCGGCTCCCCCGACGTTGAACGGGCTCGGGGTGCGCTTTGGCCATACCATCGGGCGCACATGGCCAGCAGCTGACTGCAGTATGCGTCGCGCATCTGCACGAAACAGGGATGACGCTCGCGTGACTCCTTGAACATCGTTGCTGCAATTCCGTCGACAGCATGCGCCGCGGGGGTAGGCAAGCGGACGCGGAGGCTCCCGCCGTTCTTTCCAGCGATGAAGTCATCGATATGCGCATCAGCGAAGAACGATGTGCCGCTGAGACCCGCAGTGATGTGCTTCATATACGAGCGTGATAAAAGGATGTAGAGCATAGGCATGGGGCGTTTTACTGCAAACCGGTGAACTGTTCCCGTGTTGACGAACAGCAGGTCGCCTTTCATGACCGGAACCTGCGATGCTGCTGTTTTATGCCGGCCGCCTGCGCAGCGTATCAGTGCTATCTCATAGAAATCGTGGTCATGCCAGAACGAGTAATTCGGCCTATGGGTATAAGCCATGATGCGGATGCCGTCGTCCGGCTGGTCGAACAGTGCAGCGGTGGTGAAATGCCTATGGTCGCCCATTACCGAAGTATAGCTCATCTGAACGGCTGATGCAATGCAACGCATGAAGAAAGTATCATGCAGAAAAAAGTATTTGACAATCCAGTGGGCATGGCTATACTTTGACGTATGAACATAGTGAAACGGCACGGCAGCATACTGACTGTTGTAATGGTGGTCATAGCGATGACAACTGAGATAGCTTCACAGCCGATCACCGCGATCAATGTAAAGGACTTCGGCGCAAAGGGTGACGGGGTAACGGACGATACCGACGCCATACAAAAGGCGGTGCTCGCCCAGGCGCAAAGGATGAGGCCGATGCCCAAGGGCTGGGGTGATATATCCTACTTTCCGGAACTCGTATTCCCCGAAGGCGTGTATGTGCTGTCGAGGACCATCTATCTTGGGCTGGGAACCGACCCCAGGAGCGCTATGCTCAATAATGAAAAGCGCAAAGGGTATATGAGCACAAGGGATTGGGAGACCGGCGTCGGCATGAGCTCAGTCCGCGGCGAAGGGAAGGTTGTCATTCGCCAGAAAAACCCCAAAGCGGATATCTTCTATGTCGGCTGCGCATTACGGTGCGCCATCGAGAACCTGACCTTTGACGGTGGCAATCGTTCTATTATGCTGTGGACGGGGAATGTGGACCTGGCTGCTCCCAGGATCCGCAACTGTACATTTCTCAATTCAGGCAGCTATGCCATTGCTTTTCCCCAGACATTGCTGGATACGAACGCGGATTTTGTCGGATACAGCGTGATCGAAGACAATGGCGAGCTTCGGCAGACCGGCGGGGATGGCGGATTTTTCTATCTGTATCATTCGACGTTCTTTACGGTCCAGGATTGTGAGTTCCGTAACTGCCGCAACGTTCTTGAGACCACCTGCGACGGCGGGACCATGGAGAACTGTACTATTGAAACATCGCCGGATATGAAGGGTGCCGCGATACGTATCGCCGGTTCACTGCGGCTGCAGAACATTACCGGCCGGGCGTACGTTAAGGAAGGAAATGGTCAGCGCTGGATGGATGTTGATTTCGCTGCCGCTTCCCGGCTGCTCGGGCGAGATCTCAGACTGACCAGCACAACGGATAAGGGAATGTGTGTTGTTTACTCCAGGAACAGGTATCATCATCCCTCTTCCGTCAATCCCGGTGTTATAATCCTTGAAGATTGTGAATTTCAAACGTCGGGTTGTCCGGAGAATGCCGTTGTCTACTGTGCAGAAGCAGCTGAGCCGATCGTATTCTGCTACCAGGGCTGGCCGGCCAGAAACAATGTGCTTACGATGACGACCACCATGGGGCTTTGCGTTCCCAATCAGATCTATGTTGCCGGATGCAAGGAAACGGGAAATAAAAAGATGCCGGTGCTGGGGTTCGAGGGCGGCGTGCCGGGCACTGAATATTTCAAGGTCTGGCCTGTCCCCGGCGGGCAGGGATTGGAACCGCAGGAGTTGTCATATCAGATCGAGGCGGGGAATGAAAATATGATCTGCGAACTGCCTGAGTCGATGAAGCCGTATGCGAGGGCACCCGTACCGCAGAAGATCAGGGAATATGTTCGACAATGGACATCAGAAAAGAAAGACGATTTCCTCTGCCGCGCAGGAATGAAAAGATCGGTCATCAAACAGATCTCCGCACTTGATTTCGGCACAGTCGGTAATGGTATTGCCGATGATACCGCGGCTATCCAGAAAGCAGTCGATGCAGCCGGGGCGGTGCAGGACGGAACGGCTGAACTTATATTCCCGGGTGCGGCCTATAAGATCACCGGTGTGATCGACCTGCCGCAGCGCATAACCATTCGCGCTGCCGGTACGGCCCTGTTCTGGGCGCCGGATAATTGTTCTGCCGGATTTTCCGCGAAGGATGCGAGGGAGATCGCCTTTATCAACTGCTCCCTCTGTTCTTCTACCGGTAATCTGCTGAAATTCGCTATTCAGAAAAGCGCAGCGGCGAAGATCCTTGTCGATAACTGTCAGTTGTACAGTTGCCCGGGTACGGCGATAGAGTGCTATTCCCTCGATCCCGACCCGGCGCAGAGACTGAAGACAAGACTGCGTATCGTCAACAGCGTTTTCAAGGAGAACAAGCAGGCACTGGCGCATAATGTAGATGCCGTTGCGGATAACATCCATCTATACGGGTACTGCTATACCTATACGCAGACGACCACGCTGCAGGCGCCCCGGCCGCAGGAAGGAAGGCGGATAGGGCATCTCATACCGGGCGATACGTATCGCGATATCGCGCATATAAAAAATGACGGCAGACTGAGACTTGAGAATATCGGCGGTGTTCCCTACTGCCCGGCGTTCAAATTGAACATACGGTGGATCGACAACAATGGCGTCCTGCTCTGCGATAATTTCCGCTCCGGGGGAGAGTCCGGCGGGATGGAGACCGTATATATGCCTGCGAACGGGCAGCAGGAACGCATTACTATTGTGCAGAACGGCTGGGGCGGGCAGAGAACGGGGAAAGGTCAATTCCCGAACGATCCTGATGCGCTGAAGGAGATCTATGCTTTTGTGTACACCTCGGTCATGCCCGGCATGGTCGTCATTCGGAATAACAGCAATAACGGCCTGCGCGTGCCCTCGATCGCATTCGGGCCGTTGTTCCAATTCGAAAAGGGGTTAGCAGCCGAAGACATATTCAAGAAACTGTTCATGAGCGGGAACATCAGTTACGAGACGGTCGGATGCAGGACGACGGATCCCCAGGGAGTTCTGCCTGATGTTGTTCCCGTTCCTTGGAGCGGTGCGATAGGGAAGTAGCCGGGTCTTTCAAAACGATACCGGAGACTGGGTGATGAGGATGCGAAGGCGCTCGGGTATCTCGTTCTCACCGGATCGAGCCTCGCCGAGGAGAACGGCAGACTGTTCGCGCTTATGACGCCCTCGACGCTCGTTTGACGAACGTGTGAAAATTGAATATGATGGAGGCTCATAACGCTAATCGAGGCTTGCCATGGAACGATCGACACTCATCAAATTCTTTTCCGCATGGGCGCTCTACATCACCCTCCATTTTTCGTACAGGATGTTCGCGTCGCCGGCGACATATTTTCTCGGCTGTCCGGCAGAGACGCTCTTCACGCACGGCAAAATGTCGTTCTTCTCCTATCTCATCGTATCGATCGGCTTCATCATCTATGCTGCGGCAAAGAAAAAGGGCTTGCATATCTGGGCGGCGGGATTGGCGAACTGCATCTATCCGTATCTTTCATTCTTCCTTTGGTTCATCATTCCCGGAGTGTTCGGGGAATGGAAGCTGCCGGCGCAGGAGATCATCTATTCCAATGTCATTCTCGCTGTCTGCCTATTGATCACGGTCGCGCTTGAAACAGAGTTCAGGATGATATCGTGGTCCCGCACAGGAAAGGCGGCGGTGGCGGTGCTCTTCGCTGCATCGTTCTTTCTGTATACAGCCATGACGTTGCGTACGCCGGATATCGAGTTCTTCGGCGCCCATTCGCACGGGAATGAAGTGGTAACCCCTGCCTGTCCGGGCAGCGACGCGCACGGGCACTGAATTTTAATGAAGACGCCGGGATCGACATGGAAGGCATCGCAGTTCTTCCGCGTAGCGGAATTCCCCGTGCAGGCACAGCGTTTCGGCGCGCGCAGCTTCACTGCTCATACGCATGATTTCATTCAGCTCGTCTATGTGGAAAGCGGAACGCTTACGCATGAGGTCGGAAGCGCATCGTTCGCGATGGATACGGGCGACATCATGTTCGTACCGCCGTTCGTTCGCCATCGTCCACGCACCGGTACCGATGTCTCGTTCGTGCAGATCAATTTCGCGCCGTTCGTCATTCACTCCTCGTTCACGACGCATCTTTCGTTCATGAACAGCACGGAGACGGATGCGGCGTATCTCGCTCCGCTCGCGCACATCATGCGCGGCGGTAAGCCGCGGCCGGTGAATCTTGCGCACGTGCACGCAGTGGGCGGACGCATATCCGATATGATAGAGCGTTATGCATCACTTACGGCCTTCGATGCCGTGCTCAAGGCCGATCTCCTCTGGCTGCTCGCGCATATCGCTGAAACCGGCAATAAGGAAAAAGGCACTGCGGCGGTGAAGCATCGCGATGAGATAGCGTCCGCGATACGTTTCATAGAATCAAAATACGCCGATGATATCGGTCTTGCCGATGCCGCGTCCGCTGCGGCGCTCTCGCCGTCGTTCTTCTCGCGGTCGTTCCGGAACGTGACGGGCAAAACGTTCGTGCACTATCTCGCCGAGGTGCGCATATTCCACGCAGTACGCATGCTCCGCGAAAGTTCCCGCCCGGTCACCGATATCTGTTATGCCGTCGGCTTCAATGACATGAATCACTTCTGCCGCATGTTCAAACGCATGACAGGCCGGACGCCGTCCGTTTTCAGGAAGACGTCCGGTTTGTAAGCGCGATCAGGCCCTGCCCTTCATCATCTGCTGAAAATGGCTCTGTCCGAGCTCGCAGCCGTCGGCTATGAGCCTTGTCTGCAGTTCCTTCACATCGATCTTTCTTGGAGCGATGTTCTGCTGAAGCGATATCGCCGCCGCGGTACCGACCGCCTGCCCCATGTTGCAACAGGTGAGCACGAGGCGACAGCCCGCCTGCGCCATGAATTCCGTGGAGAGGCATCGCCCCGCGACAAGGAGATTATCGATCTTCGCCGGCACAAGACAGCGGTAGGGGATGGAGCTCGGCATCGCTTTCCGTTGGAACGCATCACCGGTGCGGCCGAAGCCGTCGGATATCACATCCCATCCGCCCGGAGGCGGCCATGAGCCGCTCTTCCCGTGCGTCGAAACATATCGCGTTTTTCCGTCGATGACAAGCTCGGCCCATTTGATATTGCCGGGCCCGTCGGGATTGTGCAGATCGTAGTGATGCCCGGTCAGACAGACGGTATCATCGAAGGTCTGTGCGCGGGCAAAATCGAGCGTGGTGAGGACGTATTCGCCGACGACGCGCCTGCTTTCCCGTACACCGAGCAGCGTCCCGGTATCGATGAGATAGGATCGCTCGAACCCGGGCACACATTTCTTTATGAAGCGCCAGAGAATATCGGACTGCTCGCGGCCTTCGAGATACATACGCGTGAGATCGCGCGCCTCGAGCGGCTTGCAGTTGCGAGAGTGCGCAAAGCACATGCTTATCTCATCCATGCCGCAGTGTTCCGGGCGTCCGGGTACATGCGTCACCCAGTTGAGGTGATTGTCTATCATGTACGGCATATCGCCTGATGCTACGGATCTTTCGATGAGCTTCACCCATTGCGGATCGTCCTTTTTCAGTTCGGTGCTGTTGTACTTATCCCAGTCAACACCGCCGAGACGGAATTCCACCGAGCATGCTTGATGCTTGCCGTCACTCGCTCGCCCCTTCATGACTTCGCATCCTGCGAAATACGCGACATCGGCATCGCCGCTCGCGTCGATCACGCGCTTTGCGAGTACTGCCTCCCTGCCCGTCTTGCTTTCGATCACAACACCGCGAAGTACGCCGTGTTCGACGATGGCGTCTACTGCATGCGAGACGAGCAGAAGATCGCAGCCCGATCCCGATATCATCCGGTCGAGTATGAGCTTGTGCTTTTCGGGATCGGAATTCCTATGCCAATGGCCGTTGACCGCGTCGAGATTCGCAAGCATCTCCTTGCTGATGCCCGCTGCGAAATCGAGCGGAATGTTGACGAGGCCTATCGTCGCGAGCCCGCCGAGACTGGATTCGCGTTCGACAAGGAGCGTTCTGCACCCCATGCGCTGTGCCGCAAGGGCGGCGCCGAACCCCGCCATGCCGCCGCCGATGACAAGGACATCGTATTCGCCGATGCATGATAATTCCCGTGCTGTTTCGATGATGCGTCCTTCTGTTACTGTCGTACTCATGATCTTTCTCCTTTGTGTGTTAGTGTTCCTTCGGCCTTGGTCACGCTGATAGCCTCGCTCGCGCAGCCTTTATAGCACACGCCGCAGTGAGAGCATTTTTCCTGATCGATATGGCAGCAGCCGCCGGATTCGTAGATCGCTTTCTCTGGACATGCCCAGAAACAGGCGTCGCAGAGTGTGCACCCCCTGTCGATGACATAGGTCTTACGCATTGCCGGCCTCCGTGTCGATGATCGATACGACACGAATATAGCCATCAATGCTGCGGCGTGCTATACCCGGCGTTGTCCGGGAATTTGCACTATTTTGTCCTGCGGTATTTTCTGCGGTAGTCGAGCGGCGCAAGCCCGGTCAAGGTCCTGAATTTCCGTGCGAAATAGCTCTGGCGCATATATCCGGTACGCTCGGCAATGTCCGCTACGGAGAGCACGGTCGTTGTGAGGAGCTTTTTCGCCGCATCAATGCGCCGCGACGCGAGATAATCGCTGAATGTCATGCCCATGGTCCGGTGGAACATGCGGCTCACATATGCGCTGCTGTGATGTACTCGCCGGGCGAGCATGCCGATGGATATATCCTCGCAGCAGTGCTGGTCGGCGTATGCGGCGATATCACGAACGGCGGGATTTCTGGTGAGTGCGAGCGTTCTGTTGAACGCGGCACGGTCCTCGGTCTCGGCAAGTGAGCGCAGGGCGAGCGAGACGAGTTTCCCGATACGCATGAGCATGTCGCGGTCGGCTGTCGTGAGCGCACGATATGCGGAAATGAGTTTCTTCGCATTAAGCCCGAGCTTTGCTGCGCGCTCGGCAAGCCATGCAGCGCGTGCGGCAGGTGCGCCGCTCACCTGTGACTGCCCGACAAAGACGGTCGCCACATGTTTCCCGTCATAGAGTACCGGGACGACGACCTCGATCAGTCCTGCATGACAGACATGTTCCATGGGAGCGCTGTTGGCGGCTGCATCGCGCACAGCCTCAGCGACATCGGAGGTGATGCATGCGCTTCTTCCTGCGGCAGTGGACCTTGCCAGTGTACAGAATGCGCAGCGGTGGCCGTCGAACGTCCAATCGATATTCCTTCGGCCGGAACGTTTTGAGAACCCTGCATGATCATAGAGGACGGTCTTTATGCCGCTTGCGGCAGTGATCGTTTCCAGAATTTCCTGGAATAGATTGACCGGGGTGTCGTTCATATGCATGGCCGTCATCCGCTGAGGGAATACGGATACTATACGCTATCGTGTTCGATACGCAATACCGTCTATTTGGTCACGATGATATTGGCGACGAGCTTGCCGTACTTTTCAAGCGGCGCTGAAAAACCGATCTCATCCGGCGACGATATGGGTTTTGCACCCCGCACGATGTTACTGAACGTGATGTTCTCGATGAGAGGCGTTGCGCCGGATTCAAGCGCGAATTTCGTGACCGCTTCCGATACATCGATGCGCGACAGGATGCGGTCGTCGCTGATCGTTATGTTCTCGAAGCGGATGTTCTTTATGCGCCCGAGCGGTGAGTACTCGCCGCTCTTCGCATCCTTCGTCCGCGATACCCAGAAATAGAAAACGCGCGACGGATCGATGGGCTTTCGCTCCTTGTTGCGTTCGTATCGTTCATCGTAATACTGGAGAAGGTCCTCGATCCATATATTCCTGAACGTGAAATTATCGTATACCGCGCCTTCGGTGGTGTCCATCCGAATAGCATCGGCCCCGTTGAGAATATAGATGTTCTCGAAAATGAAATTCCGCATCGTCGTACAGGCGGATTCGGTGCCGACGCGGATGGCGTTCGCTTTATGCGCCCAAATGACCATGTTGCGGTAGGTGTGGTTCTCAATGATATTCCAGCCGACACGCGCCTTCGGGGTTATGCCGTCATCCTCGGTGAAGGCGAATGAATTCTCTACAAGCACGTTCGATGAGCTCTCTATATCGAAGCCGTCGTGATTGGAGAGCCGGACATCGCTCAATATCTTTACGCCGCGAATGGTAAGCCCGTCGATGAACATGCAGTGGATGTTCCATGAGTATGAATCGCGGACGGTCACGCCGCGAATGGCGACATTCTTCCCGTTCTTCACTATAAGGATGCGGCCCGCTTTCTTCTTCACGTTCTCCGCTTTTTCGAACGCTTTACGGATGATATAACCGTTCGCATCGATGGTGCCGTGACCGGCGATCGTGAGGTTCGTAACACCGTCGGCGGCAAGAAAAGCGATCTGGATTTTTCCGCCCGGCACCGGCAGTATCTTCGTGATATCGTCGATAGCCTGGAGCAGTGCGCCCGATGCGAGGAACAGCGTCATCTCGGACTTGAGGCGAAGCGACCCGGATCGGAAATGACCTGCGGGGATGAGGATGGTCCCGCCGGCAGGGAGGGCATCGATAGCGGACTGCAGCGCTGCGGTATTATCGGTAACGCCGTCAGCGACAGCGCCTGCTGACAGGGCGTTCACTGCACCGGTGGGGGGCGTTTCCGATGGCGGTTCAATAAAGAGAAAAAGCTTTTCAAGGAAATCGATCTGCACGACTATCTGCATCGGGCGGGGAACAGTGAAACGAACCGTGGAGCTTTCTATTGACGGTTTGATGCCGAAAGCGGACGGCTGGACGCGTGCGGAAGAAACGCCGCCTCGCTTGACGCGCACCTCGACAGCGGCGTCCTTCACTGCCGTGCATTGTGCGTAATGAATATCCTTGAAGGAGACGACTTTCACCGGCGTACCGTTCACGGAAAGTTCATACACTTCGCTTGCCGGCCCCGGTATATCGGGGGTGGTCCCGTCAGCGAACGATATCGCTGCTGACAATGCCGTTGCAACGGCCGCCGCAGTGAAACGGGATATCGTCTGAGTCCGCTCTGTACCCATCACCGTACTCCTACTCGTTCAGCTCTATTGCGATCGTATGTAAAATAAGTTACAGTGGGCACTGCGGGAAGTCAATGTCAGTCCCGACAAAATCCATGTCAAAAATAGAACGCGTGCGGCGTCTTGGGCGGTGAGTGAAAGACAGATGTTTGACCACCGCAGCACTTTGTACTATACTGCGTACATGAATGCGCGTACGCTCAGCCAGCTCTCGATGAACATCGATGTGCGTCCACAGTACTCTGGATATCCGCATCACTTGCCGGGATGGAGCGAAGAGCGCGTTCATCCTGTGTTCGATCTTTGGGTCATCACTCACGGTGCGGTCATGGTCACAATGAAAGACCGCACGGAGACGCTCCATCCGGGAGATGTCTATCTGATCCCGCCGCATACGCCCTATGCCGCCGGTTCCCGCAGCGCAGCAGCGTTACAGTACATGCATTTCGACTGCGTGCTGGGCGATAATCGATCGTTCCTGTCAGCATCCCTGCTTGCGGGGAAATATCCAGCCGCATCAATACGCGCTGAACGCGAGATATACTCGAACGCATTCATGCTGAACCGTGAAGGGGCATCGATGGCGGGTCTTGCGCTCCGCGGTGCGCTTTCCATGCTGATAAGCCGCATGATGGCGTTGAGGCTCCATGGGAAGCGCGATGACATGAGGAGCGGACGCGAATTCGAACGGATACATCCGGTGCTCGATCATATCGCCTGGCATGCGGATGAACACATCGCCAACAATACGCTTGCGGATATAGCCGGGATGACGGGGAGCTATTTCATCCGCTATTTCCGCCGCGTCATGGGCGTTACGCCGAAGCGGTATATCGAACGGATGAAGATGGAGCGTGCAAAGGAAATGCTCCTGGAACGAACACGCAACATCAGGGAAATTGCCGCCGCGCTCCATTTCCCCGACCAGTTCTCGTTCTCAAAGGCGTTCAAGAAGATGTATGAACGCTCACCGTCGGAATATCTCAAAGAACATTCTCCCCGGAAATAACGAACGGCCTTCACCGCAGCGGCAAAGGCCGTCCATCATCGATAGAAATCCCTACTCGAGGTTCGTACCCACATCACCGCCGGTATTCGTGTAGCCTATCTCGGCGAGTTCCGCTTCCGCAGAGACGATCTTGTACTTCCCGCGGGCATTATCTTTTATGACGATATCGGCCTGTCCGCTCGGGTTCTGTTCCGGGGCAAGGATATCGTCCGCCGATACTTTCTGGCTGGTCTCGACACGCTGTACGCCGTAGCGCGGATCGCGCGAGAGATTGACGCCCATTTCCTCAAGCCGTGCGCGGAGCTTTTTTACATCGAGTTCCCTCGGCGATACGTTCTCCTTTACCGAAAGCGCAGCAGCAGCGCCGGCCGCCTGCCCCATGTTGAGGCATTCAAGCACGAGGCGGTTCGCCGACTGTCCCATGAAGTCCGATGAGAAGTTGCGTCCTGCGACAAGAAGATTCTCTATCTTAAGCGGCACGAGCGCACGATATGGTATTTCACGCCAGGTGCCCGGTGTAACGTAGCGCTTCTCTTCCGTTCCGTCGGGGTTCTTCACGACGACATGCTTGATGTGGCCCGGCTCGGTGGGATGATGCGCATCGAATGAATGCATGGCACGCATTATCGCATCGTCGAACTTTTTCGCATTGACGACATCCTCGCCGGTGAGCTTGTATTCCCCGATGATGCGCCGTCCGTCGCGTACGCCGAGCATGGGCGCCGTATCGATGAGCCATGCATTGGCGAAGCCCGGTATGCGTTTCTTGCAGAACTCCATCACCCATTGCGCCTGTTCGCGCTGCTCGATGAGCTGCCGGGAGAGATCGAAGCCGTCGAGATTGCGGCAGTTACGGCTGTGTGCGTAGCATATCATGAGTTCCTGATGTTTGTCATCACGCCCCGGGAGCACGACGACCCAGTTCACGCGCTTGTCTATCATGTACGGGAATTCCTTCTTCGCCACCGATTCCTCGATGCGTTCGCGCCAGTAGGTGTGCATGCTCGGGACCTTGCGGTATTCTTCCATATCAACGTTCCCGATGCGCATGACGAGCGATGTCGCCTGATTGTAATTGGAGAGAGCGCCGCATCCTACTTCGAACGGTGCGCCCGCATATGCGGCCACGTCACCGTCGCCGGAGCAGTCGATGACACGCTTGGCGAGTATCGCCTGCTGGCCGCCCTTGTTATGGATGACAACGCCGGTTATCGTATTCCCTTCGGTGAGCGCATCGATAGCCGAGGTATTGTAGAGTATCTCGACATTGTTCTTGATGAGCATCTGCTCGAAAATGACCTTGGTCTTTTCCGGATCGACGAAGCGGCCTTTGACGGCATTGTGCTTCTTCAATTCCTCGAAGAGGTCGATGCCCACCCCTTCGATGTAGCTGAACGTAAGGGCGACATACCCGAGCGTGACGAGTCCGCCGAGGCCGGACATCTGCTCGATAAGGAGCGTCTTCGCCCCCGTCTTCGATGCGGCAAGCGCTGCGCCGAAACCGGCGTATCCGCCGCCGACGACGAGCACGTCGACCTCGCGTACGATGGACAATTCCTTCGGTGCTGAGAATATCGTTTTCATGAGAGGCTCCTTGATCCGATGATGTCATAATAGTAGTATCGCTGACGGCGGACGGCTCATCGTTTTATGCCGGACAATCGCCTTTTTTTGCTCACCTGTTGTATAATGCCCTCATGACCGTCACCCCCATTCAGGCAAAAACCCTCCTTCGCGTCCAGAAAAAGATAGACTCCTGGTTCCTCTCCCGCGCGGGGATGAATTTCTACCGCGGCTGCGCCCATGACTGTGTGTACTGCGACGGGCGCGCGGAGAAATACAATGTCAGCGGTGAATTTGCATCCGATATCGGGGTGAAGACGAATGCGATAGAACTTCTTGAACGTGAACTCGCAAAGATGGCTGCGCGAGGTATTGAGGACGGCTTTTTTGTCATCGGCGGCGGGGTAGGGGATGCGTATCAGCCATTGGAAGAGGAATATCAGCTTGCGCGCAAAGCACTGCAGATCTTCTGTAAGCGTTCTCTTCCCGTGCATGTCCTCACCAAGTCGACGCTGATATTGCGCGATATCGATATACTAACGGATATCAATGCGAAGAAGCGCGCCGTGGTGAGCGCAAGCTTCTCATCGGGCAATGACGGCATCAGCGCTCATTTTGAACCCGGCGTACCGCCCCCGTCGAAGCGACTTGCCATGTTGGAAGAAGTGAAGAAGCGGGGACTTTCCGTCGGGATATATCTCATGCCGCTGCTTCCCGCCATTACCGACTCGCAGGAGATGATAGAGGATGTATTCTCTCGCGCAAAGGACATCGGCGTTGATTTCATTATGGCGGGCGGTTTGACATTGAAGGACGGGCGTCAGCGGGAATACTTCGACAAGACGATACACGATATGTATCCGCATACTGAAGAGGAGTATCGGTCGCTCTATCACGGCGATGCCAGCTATCGCGGCAATGCATACGGGCAGGCGTACGGCGGTTACTATGCATCGCTTAACACGCGTATCCTAACAGCCGCACAGAAATACCGTATGCCGATACGGATGCCGCGATCGGTGTGGCCGCCGTTATCGATCAACAGCCGCGTCATACTCATGCTCGAACATATCGATTTTTATCTTCAGTGCGCGGGGAAGCGGCCTTCCTATGTATATGCGGCGCATGCCGTCGGCGCGCTCAAGGAATCGCTCCGCGAATTGACCGATGTGTCCGCCGTCAACAATGTAAGTGAGGATGCCGCGCGTGTGATACGGGAGATACTCGATACCGGGACATCGGCATTATACGAACGCCTCTCCGGTCTCGGGGGGGTGACATGATTGGTGACACCGCAGCGAAGCGTGATGTGCAGCGCTGTATGAAAACTCTCCTTCTTGATCATACAACAGAGTGTTTTCGAAGCAACACACTCACCCCCTCAGGTCTCCCCCCCTCTCACATCTCGGTGAGAGAGGGGCCGGGGGATGGGGTGAGTTACATACCGGTCACCGGAGTCCCATTTTTTGTCAATGGTGTCATAGGCAAAGCGGCGCTGCGGCGCTATTATTAAGCATCCCGTTTCGGAAGGTGATCATGGCACATAGTGAACTCCTCGTTATCGGCGCAACCGGTGTCGGCTTAGGTCTTATCGCTTCGCGCGAGAATGCCGATGCACAAGTGCTTCTTATCGACCGCGGCATCATCCCCGGCGCGGAATTCGTGAATGCCCTTGTGCCGGGCGACGGCTGGGATGCGGCGCCGTCGTCGTCGTTCGCGAAAAGCGTGTACGATGAACTTATCGCACGCAATATCCTTTCTAATGGAAGGATACATCTTCCGGCGATATCGCCGGTGCTCTATGAGCGCATGAAACCATTGGCATCGCGCATACGCCTTTCGACGGAGATACTCGGTATCGCTGCAACAGCATCGGGGTATGAGATGACCATTTCCGATGCCGGCGGCATATCGAAAATTACAGCGGCATCCATCATCGATACGACAACGGCGCGTATATCGAGACCGGGTATGACTTTCGCTTCGAAGGCGTTCAATGTCCTCCTCGATGCCCCCGCCCGCGACTTCTCAGAGATAATCGGGCAGCACGGCACAGCGACTGTTCTCCCCTGCCGTTTCGACAGCGAGCGCA
Organism: Spirochaetota bacterium; assembly: GCA_038043445.1. NCBI lineage: Bacteria > Pseudomonadati > Spirochaetota > Spirochaetota bacterium. Next base: position 2,231 of record JBBTBY010000077.1, on the reverse strand, counting down.
TACTCTCGCTGCCGCTCGCCGCGAATGACGGGTTTGCCGATGCGAGGAGGAAACTTGCACAGTTCTGGAAGGAGCGCGATGAGGCGCTGAGGCCGTGGTCGCTTGCCGCGAGCGCAGGGGCTTTTGCGTATACGGTCACTGACAAACGTACGGAGATAGCGCCGTCATGGCTGCATCTCCCGTCGGCGGCATATCGGAATATCACGCTCGCTATTGAAGCGGGCGAGAACGCGAAGTAAGGAGCACGGGATGGAACTTTCATATCTCTCAGCCGGGAAAGCGGTGAGCGAAAAAGCAGCGGCGTCATTCGAAGCATCCTACGATGTCATCGTCGCCGGTCTCGGCAGCGCCGGTGTGTATGCGGCGATAGCGGCCGCACGTGCGGGACTCCGTGTGCTCGGCATCGAGCGTCTTTCGTCGGTGTACGGACAGGGATCGTCCGGCGGCATGATGGGCTACTGCGCAGGAAGCCGCGGCGGTATTTATGAAGAGATCGATGCGGAGATAGAGCGCCGTGCAACGGATAAGATATATAAGACGGAACTCTTCAGGATAGTCGTCGAGGAATTCCTGTCCGCTGCGGGTGTTGCCGTGATCTTCGATGCGACCGTCATCGGCGTATACCGCGAGGGCAAACACGTGCGCGGCGTTCGGTATGTGAAGGACGGAGCCGTGCGGTCGGCGGGCTCTCAGGTGCTCATCGATGCTACCGCTGAAGCGGAAGTGGCGGCCATTGCAGGATGCGAGACCACTATCGGCCGAGATTCGGACGGCGAGCCGCAGCCGTATTCGAGCGTCCGCGTGTTCTCCGAACGCAAACCCGATTCGGTCCATTTTACGCTCGCGAATTTCGACGCGGGGTATGTGTTCCCGTCGGACCCCGTGGATCTATCATACGGTGCCATACATGCCGGAGCGCTCCATCTGGCGGAGAAATTCACCGAAGAGAAGAAGCTCATCGCGGTGGCGGCTATGCTCGGTGTACGCGAAGGGCGTTTCATCGTCGGCGAAGAGACGCTGCGATTCCATGATCTCATCCGCGGCAACGTTACCGACAAGCCGCTCTTTCATGCGCTTTCGTTCCACGATAATCATACGAAGGACTGGGCGCTTGAGAGCGATGATTCGAAGGATTGGGTGACCGTCTGCGGGCTCTGGGGCGAGAATTTTCATGTGCCGATACCCGCCGGGGCGTTCATCCCGAAGGGGGTTGACGGCATACTCGCGACCGGACGCTGCATGGCCTTCGATCATGATATGGCGCAGTCTGTCCGTATGCGCCGCGATATGCACAAGCTCGGCGAGGTGTCAGGCTCGCTCGCCGCTCTTTCGGTAAAGCTTCGTGTGCCGCTCAAAAAAGTTCCGCATGCTGAACTATTATCCATGCTCACAAAGACCGGCTGCGCGAACATGCTCGATGCGGATACGCCGATGATAAAGCTTCCGCAGGGAGAAGAGGCGATACGGAGCGCGCTTGCTTCAGGCGCGCCAGGGCTTGCGATATGGGCGGCGTATCGTGCCGGCAGTGCGATGAAGAAGATGCTTGTATCGAACCTTGCCGGAAGCGACAAAATGCTCCGGAGAAGCAGTGCGTTCGCGCTCGCGCTTCTCGGCGACAAGGCATCGCTCCCCGTGCTTCGCGAGACCGTATCGTCCTACGACGAAACGCTTTATACATCGCGCAACCCGCAGAAATGCGCGTACGCGGCGGTCTATCTCCTCGGCAGGATGAACGATGCGGAGAGCATACCGCTCATCTTCGATGTGATGGAGACACACCCCGCCGCGCAGGATGTTTCCTACGGTGTGACAGCGCTCCTTCGCATCGGCAGGGATGTGTCCGCATGCCGGAAGGATGTTGCGGCGCGGTTGTCGGTATTCCTCTCGGAGCGCATCACCGCGCTTCCGCTTCCCATGCAGGTCTCCTCAAGTTCCGGTACGGCGCAGGTCGAGGACCTTGCGACCGTCATTCGGCTTATCGCGGCGAAAGAGATATCCGCATGGGAACTGCCGCATACGCTCGTTGACGCGGCGAAAAAAAGCGCACGAACGTTCCGGGAAAGAAGATTGCTTTCACAGATCATTGCATAAGGAATTAGGAAAACCACAGGGCATTGGGTAAGAGGAGGGGGACGTTCGATCGGGGAGATAGACATAGTGATCAGCGATCGATTACCTCTTCTTCTTCTTCTTCTTCTTCTTCTTCTTCTTCTTCTTCTTCTTCTTCTTCT
>JBBTBY010000076.1 GCA_038043445.1 Spirochaetota bacterium | reverse complement strand
CCGTATGAGGAAAGACCGAAGCGTTCCATCAACGATTGTTGGTAGGGGAGGATGAATTCCCTGAACATGTCGGGCGATATGCCGAGCGTATCCTGCGCCTGCGCGCTCCCCCATACGTCGCGGAGACGCACCGGCATTCCCGGGCGATGGTCTTTCTGCGGGAGTTCGTCCGTATACGCAATACCGCCCGAACCGACATAATCATCGCCATTATTGAGCCAGAGCAAACCTTCATGCTCAAGATATTCGATGTAGCGCGCATCCTCGTTCATGAGAAAACGCATAAGCTCGTGGAGCAATTCCGGAACATCGTACATCGCAAGTGAATAGTATTCCACACCGAGGAGATGCACCGCACGCGGCGGGGCGGACATCGAGAGCATGAATTTCGACCATGGACGCGGCGTGATGATGTCGCCGACGATATCGTGAGCGATCTCGAATTTCCTTTGCCATGCAGCTTTATCGAAGGTGAAATCACAGGGTTTCAGACGCGGGATATCCTTCGCAAGATCCTTTATCGGCGGCTCCCAGACAAAGCTCCCGCGGTTAGCGCCATGCGTATGCTTTGCCGGAAAGCCCACATCGCCGCGCCACATGCCGAATTCAATATCGAGGAACGGTTCGATGACATTGTCGTCGTTGATGACCTCATGCATATAGATGCGCTGTCGGAGCGAATACTCCCATCCCCGCAACAGCGCATCCTCGCACTCGCATAGTGAAGCGGGGGCTATCTCATCCCATGCACCCTCGGGGAACGACAGCACAAGCGGGCGTTCGCCCTTGAGCGCATTGTGCCGGTACCAGAGCCGTCTGCGCTCTGCCATCACGGGGAGCGTCGATATCTCCCGCACCCTCCCCGCAAGTGTTCTGAGGACATTCCTCTCTTTCGAAGAAATGTTCATGCCGTCCAGCTCCCAAAGCCCAAGGTGTTTCGTCGGACATAATCTACTGAGAAGACGGACAAAAGGCAAGATGTTTGAAAAAATATCGTACGGCATGGCAGCGCTGTTATGGTATGTAGAGACATCATTTTCGTGCTCACTTTGTCATTATTCGATATTGACGCATCAGCCGCGACAGCGTATAGTGAACGGGACGATATTCCGCAACATCGGAAGGAGATCATTCCGGAGGGATAATGCTGAAACAGATCATTTGCGGCATCCTACTCCTTGCATTCACTATCGTTTTTCCTGAAAGACTCGCGGCGCTGACCATGCGCGTAGATCAAACATCCGGAGTACCGCGCATCCTGAAGAACGGCAGCCCCATACGCAGCCGCATCTTTTACGGCGACCCGCAACATTCCATGCCGTTCGCATTCGGCGCAGGCAAGTCGATATCCGGGACCGTATTCGCCATGTACTCCGAGCCCGACCGCGGCATGATGGTGTTCACCTTCGGAAATAAGGCGAGTGAGATCATCCTTGACGATATACGCGTAACCGATGTTGAGACCGGACGCGAAGTGATAGCCCTGAGCGATTTTGAACAGGGGCAGGAATCCTTCACCCGCGAATGGAAGTTCTGGCCCACCGATGCGCAGAACACGGTCGGCACGGTGGCGGTGGTGCCCGGTGCGGGGCGCGACGGCTCGGGCGGGTTAAAGATAACGCTGAAGGACCCGCCGAATGGGAAATGGCCTGCCTTCAATATTCATCATGAAAAGTTATCGATCGAGGGCGGGCATCAGTATCGCGTGGAGTTCTGGGCTCGCGCAGAACCAGAACAGAAGGTCAATATTCGATTCACCCGTCCGGTAAGCTGGAATACGCTTGCCGGATCGTTGGACCTTTTTATCTCGCAGGTAAAGCTTGCCGCTACTGCCGGTGTCGACATGGTGTCTTTTGAAACGACTTTGCCGTGGCCCGAACCGGGCAAACAACCGGATTTTAATGGATATGATAACCTTTTCAAGATCATACTCGAGGCAAATCCGAATGCGCTCTTAATTCCGCGCATTAAAGTGAATAATCCCCCGGAGTGGTGGGTGAAGGCGAACCCCAATGAGATGATGCGCTGGGAGGGTGAGCGAGCGCAGGCCCGCGACTTGCGTTCATACGCCTGTGTTGCCTCAAAAAAATACCGCGCCGATGCGGCGAAGCATCTCACCGCGCTCATTACCCATGTGGAAGAACGTTTCGGCGAGCATGCCGCGGGATATCATCCGACGGGGCAGGGAACGCATGAATGGTATTTTCCCGAAGCCACCAGCGCATTGAACGGATACTCACTTCCTGAACTTGCCGCATGGCACGACTGGCTTACTGCCCGCTACGGCACGGATAGAGCCCTTCGAGCTGCGTGGAGCATTCCGGATGCAGCGATCGTTTCTGCGGCAGTGCCGACATCCGGAGATCGCCGCGCATCGCCCGGAGGGATATTTCGCGATCCGAAAACCGAACGCGCCGTCATCGATTTCACCGAATTCCAGAGCCAGATGATGGCCGATTGCATACTCGATTTTGCCCGCGTCGTACGAACGTCAACAAAAGGGAAAAAGCTTTCGCTGTTTTATTATGGCTACAGTTTTGAATGGGGCTACTCGCGTTTGGGTCCCGGCTCATCCGGTCATTATAAGATGCGTCATGTACTTTCGTCACCGGATATCGATATACTCTGCTCGCCGATGTCATATCAGGACCGCGCTTTGGGCGGGAGCTCCACGGTAATGACGGCAGCCGAAAGCATCTCATTAGCAGGGAAAATGTATCTGAATGAGGACGATACGGCAACGCATCTGGCGCCTGTCCGCGATGATCATCCCGTCTGGAAAGTGCGGGCGAACAGTGTTGAAGAATCGTTAGCGATTATCATGCGTAATCTATCCCAGGCCTCGCTTCGCAATTTCGCACAGTGGTGGGTGGACCTCAGCGCGGAAGGTCAGTTCAATGATCCGAAGATTTGGGATATCGTCGCGCGTATGCGTGCGGTGGAAGAGCCGATGATGAATAAGTCCATGCCGTTCCGTCCGTCGGCAGCCGTGGTCATCAACGAAAGCAGCATGATGCATCTTGCCGCAGGTGCGGATATTGTCGGGCGCCCCGGTGTCTACGAATCGCGCGCTGCTATCGGTCGAATAGGCGTCCCCTATGGCCAATACCTCATGGACGATGTGATCGCCGGGCGTGTGCCGGCGAAACTGTATGTTCTCATGACACCGTGGGTGCTTACCGCGGAAGAACGCCGCGGGCTTATGAAAGCGATTGCCGGGAGCACGCGAGTATGGTGTTATGCACCCGGATATATCGACGGGAACCGGACTTCACCGGAAGCGATGCGTGAATTGACCGGGTTTTCACTCGTTCAGGCAAAGCGGGTAATGGCTTCTACCACCGAGCGCGACCCGCTGCAATGGCCGGAGCGCTGGCATGTCTTCGGGCCGTTCTCAAAAGCTGACGGTACGCCGGACAATGCCGATCTGGCACACATTCCGGATACACTTCGCATCGGAACGCATCGTGAAGAGACGCGCATTGTCGCTACGAACGGGAATTTCGATTATGCAAAAATATTCGCAGTGATACCAAAGGACGGTTTGAGCGCGTATGCGTTCGCTGAAGTGGAATCATCGACGGAACGAACCGTTCAGTTCAATGCCGGTGCCGACTGGTGGATGCAGTGGTGGGTGAACGGGGAAAGTGTTTTTGATACCTTGGCCAAGGGGAATGGTGCGGCATCATTAGGGATACAGAATCACAGCTTTCGAGTGAAGTTGAAAGAAGGAAAAAACATCATCGCCGTTCGTGTTGCGAGCGGCACTGGCGGGTTTAAGCTGTTTTCAGGAGGGCCCAATGAGCTCGATGAACTTAACCGGGAGATGAAAGCATTTGCCGAACCGACCGATGCGGGGCGCAAGCTCGGGCTTATCCGTGCGTTCGGCGTCAATGCACCGATAAAGCCGTTCTTTACGGCGGCTGATGCCAAACCGGAGGAAACACTTGCCGTATACCCGGACGGATCGGCTGCCATTGCGATGCGGCGTACATCGAACGGAATATCGCTCTTTGTGGGCGTGCCCGGCCTCACGCCGGAGCTTATGCGTATCGCGGCGCGTGCGGCAGGATGCCATCTCTACACCCAAGTAGACTGCAATGTCTACGCCAACGGACCGTTCGTGGCACTGCATGCGGCTGAGGATGGCCCGCTGGATATCAATATGGGCCACGATGGACCTGTGTACGATGTCATGACCGGAGAGATCGCAGGAACGGGACCGCATATGACGCTGCCCATTAAGCGCGGGGAGACTCGGCTGTTCCGTCTGAGGGAATAGGGTACGTTCGCGCTGTGCCTGTCGAGCTAAAGCGCAACGATCCCTTTCATATAGGTGGCATCTCCGGCAATAATGGTCTTCATCAATTCCGGATACGAATGCAGAGGAACACGATGCGTGATAAGCGCTGATGTATCGAAAACCCCATTTGCGATGAGCCGTATCGCGGGGATATACAATTCCCGTTTTGCCGCCGACGGCGAGGCATTGATCACGGTAAGTCCTTTCATATGCCAATTCGAGAAATTGAATTCAACCGTTTGCTTGAGCCAGCCGAAGAGATTGATCGTTCCGCCTTTTTTGACGATGATGCCTGCCAGTTCAAGGCCGCTTTTACTCCCTGATGTTTCGATAACGGTGTCTATCTCCATTGCCGCTAACGTTTCCGCAAGATGAGCGCAGCTTCTGTTGTATACTTCATCTGCGCCGAATTCCTTCGCCCGTGCAAGTTTCGCGTCATCAATATCCACCGCGATGATCGTATCGGCAGGGGATTTTTTCAAGCCTTGCAGCATGAGCAAACCCATGAAACCGGTGCCGATCATGACGATCCTGTCCCCGGGTTTTACTGAACAATGGTCGATACCGTTGACGACGCAGGTCACCGGCTCTGCGAGCCAATGCTCAAGCGAAAGGCTTGTTTTCGGGATTTTCCGGCTCGCGAGCGCTGGTATTTTTCTCAGGCTTGAAAACCCGCCGCCCGCGACTATATCACCGACCTCAAAACCCTTCACGCCGGGGCCCATCTCTTTCACAAAACCTACGGCTTCATGTCCCGGGGGCGCGGGTACTTCCATTTTTTTTCCTGATCTGCAGGTCGCGATATCCCATGAACAGATCCCGCATATGCCGCCTTCCACAAGAAGTTCTCCGGGACCGACATCGCCGATCTCTTTCTCTTTTATGGTTATCTTCCCGTTCTCGTCATAGTTTGCGGATTCTGTTCTCATGATCGTTCCCTCTCAGTATGTGCCGTGGATGCGGGCCGTTTCTATCATCGCATAGATGTTCTCGTCGGGGGTGTCGCGTCCGCATTGGTCTCCCGTGGAGAGAATAAATCCGCCGCCCGTTGCTGCGTCATCCATCGCTTTCCTGCATTCACGCTTGACATCGTCAACCGATCCGCGGAGCATGACGTCGGTCGTGTGAATATTTCCCATAAGACTTATCTGCGAGCCGAATTCTTTTTTCACAGCGGAAAGATCGCAGTCGCCCATCGGCGGTATTTCCAGCGGATTGATGCTTGAGAGTTCGCTTTCGTTCGCGGCTATTTTTACGAACTCGTATTCCGGCCCGCAGCAGTGCACCTGCGACGGTATCCCCGCCTCACTGGCGAGACGGGTGACGTCCTTAAGTGTGTTGAGCGACAGATCGCGGAATATCGGTTCAGGGTTCATGATCATATGACCGGATTGGCCGAGAAAAAGAAAATCGGGTTTTGCCTCGAGTATCGCCTTTGTCCGTTTTACCTGAGATTCACGTATCTTGTCGCATCGTTCGATGAACGATATCTTGTCGTCATAATATTCATACACGTTGCTTTCTTTCACCGATATTCCCGGCAGCCACGCGGATATGCCGACTACCCCATCCTCTCCCATAAGACGCTTAGCCTCATGAAATGCCGAAAGGCCTTCATAGGTCGTTTTTCGCACTACATCCTCATAGTCGGTCGGCGCTGCGGGTGTAAGTTCGATCTGCTCAAGGGAGACATTCAGTGTCGGGGGATTATCGATATAATACACGTTCGCCGTGTTCGACCATTGCATCTTCCCGTCGATGGTCGCATGCATGCGCGTGTAGATGCGCTCGGGTGTGCGGAGCACTATCGCCTCTGCCCATTGCGGTCGCGAAAGCCGCCATTCGCGTTCGTAGTCGAATTCGACGGGCACGGCGGGAAGCCAGCCGTCGAACCCGAAATGCTTTACCGCATTGATATACGCTTTCCATAACGGGATCTCCTGGAACAGATAGATGTCCCAAAACGGTTTTCCGGTGAGTCGGCAGGGTATCATATTCGACATGTCGGGCGCCACCGGCACCATATCCGGTTCCTGATTGTTCATCGCCGCTATCATCCGTTCTTTCGATGTCATATGCCACCCCGATCGAGTGATTTGATTTCATGGCGGACATATCGTCCGTTCATGGACATAGAATACGCCGAACCGGCACTATCGACTACCAGCATGTTGACATCGGTAACACTCCATTGATAAACGATCATTTCCTGCGTGTTTTCATTGAATTTGTTCCGTTTTATCCATGGTTTTCTCATTTCGTACATTGTATGCCGACGGGGTTGTGTACTATACTATTCACAGTCATCAGCGGGAGTGGACCATGACCTTGAGAACAATAGCAGCTCTTATCATGTCGGCAGCCGTTGCATTTTCTGTTCATGCCGAGACAAGACCCGTGATCGAATTCCTTTTCGACGGATCGCTCAGGAATACAGGGACTATCGGCGGCACGGGCCTGTTCTCAAATCCTGTGCCGGGAGAGGAAGCGTGCTTCGGGGAGGGCATGATCAATGGCTGCCTCGATCTTACCCGCACGAAAGGAAGCGCCGCCGATAAAACGGTCAACCACGGCGGTGCTGTGGCGATAATAGCGAAGGAGCTTGCCTCTGCAACTGCCGTGACCGTTACCGGCATAATCTATCCGTCGGCGGTTGACGATCTCCCGCGGCGTATTGTATCGTGCTCTCCGCTCTTTCAGGTATATGCGCAGGGCGGGAACCTCGCCTGTGCTGTCGCGAATGCAAAGAATGAGACGAAATGGCTTTCGCCGAGAATAGCCGCGTCTGCGAATGCGCCGGTATATTTCGCGGTGAGCATCGATTCATCGGCGAAAGTATTCTCAGCATATCAATTTACCGGGGCAAAGCTTGTGAAGACAGCGGCAGAGATCGATCTGCCGGCTGATGCCGCCGCGGGCGCAAAGATAGAGATAGGCAATCTGAACGGTCAGCGCCCGTTTAAGGGCTTTATCGATAATGTGCGCATCTACAATTCCGTACTTCCGGAAAGTGATCTTGCGCAGATAATGAAAGCGGACACGGACGATTTCGTTGTACCGTCCATTCGCGCGGCGGTCTTCCCGCTGAAACCAGCATTCGAATTTTCGGACAGATTCGATCGATACGCGGACCGCGAGGCGCTGATAAAGAAATATCTTCTGACCGGCATCAACTGGGCGCCGACACAAGCAGGCCTTGTCCTTAGATCCGCGCCGGACAATACCTTCGCCGTACTGCGCGATGAGGAAAGCGCGGAGATGACCGTATCGGCAGTCATGTCCGTGCGTGAGTCGCCGGGCGCAACGTGGAGAATGATGGGCCCGGCCGTATATCTGAACAGCGAGAATTATTGGACGACGTTTTTTCTTGCGTATCCGGACGGGAGCAAGCACAGTGTCGGTCTCGGCATGCGGCTTGATAATTCCTGGCCCTCTGAGCAGAAGCTTACACGGACAAAAGCGACACCCGGATTCGCCTGGGAATGGAATACGCCGTACCGTGTTTCCATTACGATAAGCGAGAGCAATGTCAGCGGCCGCTGCGAAAAAATGGACGGGGGTGTATGCTGGGAAACGGCGTATGCGCTCTCCGGCTCCGCGGTAACACAGGGCAGGGCTGCGATGTTCGCGCGCTCTGTCGATGCACGAGTGAGCGATTTTTCGGTGCGTGCACAGAGCGTTCTGCCGCGGACACAGCCGGTATCGCGCGCCTATGCACGCCCGGGTATCGCGGAGATAGCGAGAAAAAAGACCGGTTATTTCCGCACGGAGAATATCGACGGGAGATGGTGGTTCATAGACCCGAACGGGAACGGATTTCTCGCCGTGAGTGTCGATCAGCTTCGATTCAATGACGGCAAAAGCCACAAGCTCGGGTATTCACCCGTGCATCGCGTACGAGAAGCGAAGTACGGGTCGTCGAGGCAATGGGCGGATAGCGTGATATCCCGCATGGACGACTGGGGGTTTTCCGCTGTCGGGATAGAATCGACAGCGCTTGCGGAAGCGAATATGCCGTACACCGAATGGCTTAAGATGGGCGATACGTTTAGCTTCATCGGGGATGAATACAACATCGTCATTCCGGAGAATTATCTCCCTCATCCCGGCATGGCGTTCCCGAACGTGTTCCACCCGGAATTCCCGGCGCATTGCGCCATTGTCATGGACCAGCGCACCGAGCGCTTCAACGATCCGTATCTCATCGGCTATTTCATCGATAACGAGCTCGGCTGGTTCGGTGATAAGCGCGTGTATCGGCATCAGGTATCGTACGGATTGTTCGAGCATGCGATGAAGAAGCCTCCGACGCATACGGCCAAGCTTGCGCTCATCGCGTATCTGAAAGGGAAATACGGCGATATCCGTGCGTTCAATAAGGCATGGGGTGCGGACATCGCGTCATTCGAGGCCATCGCGCCGATGAAGGAGCTTTTCGGGAGCAATGCGGAGCAGGTAAAAAAAGATAAGGACGGTTATGTACGGCTTGTCGCGGAGAGATATTTTGCGATAACCACCCATGCGATACGCAAGGCCGACCCCAACCATCTGATACTCGGCTGCCGTTTCGCCGGCGTGAACAGTTATGTCTATGAAGAGCTTTACGATATTTACGGCAGATACAGCGATGTAGTTTCAATAAACTGGTATGCGCATGCGAATGTCGATGATGGATATCTCTATGAACCGATACCGGGATACGGCGAATATCGCGTAGCCGACTACGCGCGCTATATCGGTTCGCGGACGAAGCGCCCGATGATGATAACCGAGTGGTCGTATCACGGGCTCGATGCGGGATTGCCCTGCACCTACGCCGCGGGACAGCGCGTGAAGGATCAGACTGCGCGGAGCAAGGCATTCTCGATGTTTCAGGAGACCATGTTCTCTCTCCCGTTCTGCATCGGCACCGTCTGGTATAAGTGGACGGACGATCATCCCGACGGCGGGCAAGCGCCGCCGAATCTTTCCGAGAACGGCAATTACGGGCTTGTCAACAGCAATGATGAACCGTATCCATTGCTCAATGCGGCGGTGAAGGAAGTCAATGCGCGCGTGTTCGATCTTCATAAGAGCACTCCGCTTACCGGACCGATGATAGGTCCCATAACAAGCGCAGGGCCGCCGACAAAAAAAGTATATCTCGCGCCAAAGAGCGGCGACCGTATAAAGGACCCCGGGAACAAGGGGGCAGGCGAAGGATATGCCGACTCATCGTACAATGATGATGCATGGAAAACAATGAAATTGCCCGGTCTCTGGGAGCAGGAGGGATTGATGATCAACGGTGCAGTGTGGTTCCGCCTGCGCGTTACGATACCAATGGATTGGGAAGGAAAGGATATTCTTCTTTCCCTCGGGACCGTCGATGATTATGACATCGCCTATTTCAATGGAAAAGAGGTCGGCGCTACTGATGGGAAAACGGCTCAATGGTGGACGCACAAGCGTGCATATCCAGTACCCGGGGACAGAGTGCAGGCAGGTGATGCTGTCATTGCCGTGCGTGTCTTCGATGACTTTTCCGGCGGCGGCATCACCGGGCCCGAGGGCATCATGAAGCTTTCGCGGAAGGACGGTGGCGGGGAGATAAAGCTTGGCGGGGAATGGAAGTATAAAGTCGAATTCGAAGTGTCGGAAACGGTCGGTCCGTAGCACAAAACATCGTACGCCGGTGCTCCATGATAGCTTCCTAGTCCGGCATCGGGAACTCGCCCTCACCTTCACCCTCGCCCTTATACGTGCGTGTGAACCACGGGAAGTAAAGCGGCGGTTCGGCAGCGCCCGGCGAAGCGAAGCCGCGTGTTCGAAAGAACAGATCGACGCCTTGTGATGACTTTCCTGAGAATCCTGCATTGAGTATTTCCGGATCGGGGAGCGGAAGCATGTCGCCAAAGCGCGATCCCCGTATGCCGGGGTTCATGACCCGGGAATGTTCTTCCCACGTTCCTGATCGCTTCCAGTCCGATAGCGTCGTATACAGCTGATTCGACCAGCTGATGACCGCTGCTGGCGGTGTGTTTGTGGCTGTTCCGTCGTTCATATTCCAGAATATGTTATAGTCCGAGCGATACCCTTCGGCCACAGGATCTTTGAGCGGATCCTGTTTGCTGCTTGTGCCCCAGACGGAGGCATCGAGTTGAACTTTGGAATTGTGTGCCATGATGTTATTGAAGATCGTAAGGTCACGCAGGGAAAAGTCCTCTCCCCCCTGGTCTCGGTCCAAATATCGGATAACGATGCCGGATATATTATTCACACAGGTATTGTTGGCTGCCGTTGTCTTTGCGCTTTCGGCGATAAGAATGCCGGTTGTGTTCCCCATCGAGACATTGTTCCGTATGAGTATGGGTCCGTGATTCACTTCGGACATTATGCCCGCCATGTGATTTCGTACAGTCACGCAGTGCTCGATCACGCAATCGATATTTTGATGATCGAACCAAATTCCTACACCGCGATTGAACTCTGCGCGGATTCGCCGCGCCACAACGGCAGTGCCGCGCATGACCTTCAGTCCGCCTGCGTGGTGACTGAGCGTAATGCCCTTGGTGTTATTATATGCTATGTGACAATCTTCCAGCAGCGTTCGGGAAACCCCGCGTGCATCGATAAAAGGGTTCCCCGTCGAGATCCCCATATTCCCGTTGTAATAGGCGCGCACATTTCTGATGATATTGAAGTGCCCCCGGAAGGTGATGCCCTCAAAGTTGAAACATGTCGTGATGGAGTCATAGATGCCGTTCAGTCCCCGGATCAGCACGCCCTCAGAAAGAAATTTTTCGACGCGTAAACCGCGTATGGTAACATAGCTCCCGCGTACCTCTATGCCCGCGCTGCGCATCGATGCTTCTACCGTCGCTGTGTTCGGGTCTACGCCGTCGGGCAGCTTCACATAGCACTTTTTTTTCTCGCGGTCGATAGTAAAGCTTAACGCAATGAGATTCGCGGTATCGTCCGCTTGTAAAAGGTCCTGACCGTTGATCCAGAGGTGATCCCACCAGCTTCGCATCCATCGTTTGTAATAGGTATACGGCGGCTTATTATTCTGGAAGCGAGGGTCGTACTCGGCATAATCCTTCCAGTGCGCTTCGAACCCGTCTTTCACCCAGAGATCGCCCTCTTTGCGCCAGCCTCTCACGCGGTCGGCACCGGTCAATACGACATCGTTCTCCTCTCCCGGATAACCCATGATGACAAGCGGTGCTTCAATGCAAATGCCTCCTTTGTCCACAAGTACCGATTCCGGATACATGCCCCGACGCACGATGATGCGGGTATTGCCGTGCGCTTTTTTGACCGCGGCGCTTATCGTTGCAAACGGTCGAGATGCATCGCCTTGATTTTGATCGTTCGCCTGCGGATGGCTCTTATCGACATAGAGAAGTTCGGGTAGCTCGCGCTGCCGTGCTGCGAACTGCTCCAGTATCCTGCGTCCCTTTTCCGGCGCGCCGCCCAACACTGCCGCTATCGGTTCGGTCTCATCGATGTCGGATCGAGGCGCATAGAGGGTTGCGTCAGGGAACGTGTCGAGCATCTTCGCATCCCACTCCGGGATAAGACATAATTCCTTTACACGCGCGGCGCTCAACGCTCCTGAAAACAGAACAGCGCCCAGTACGGAAAAAGCAAAACTCTGCCGTCCGACCGTGGCAAAACTTTCAGGGTATTGCTGTGCCGGAAGCGTTATGCTTCCGGGAAATGGCTCGCCGTTGACAGAGCAGGTGTATTTTCCTTTTTGCCAGGCGATGATGATCGTGTAGATGAGCGATAACGCAGGGGCGGGCGTAAGGATATGACGCTGCTCAGGGAATCCTTTATATACGAAATGCCACTCGCCGTTGGCACGGGCGGATATCCAGATATTGCCGATATTGGCCACTGCCTGAAGGTCCAGACGCGGCAACTGAACGCGAAAAGCAATGGTCCCTTCTCCGGCGGTATAATAGTGAGCTGAATCGGTAACAGTAAAAGGCACAAAAATACCGCCGGGACAGGGGCGGGGGAAATAGAAGGCAGTACGCGGCGCACCGCTCCCGGTATGTACGCCATACGGATTGAACAGGAATTGAGGCGCATCATCCGCATATGCCAACGCGAAGATGCCGATGGAGAGGAATAGACAGGCGCAATGTCTCATGTATTGACTCCTCGACGACTGACTTGGTAACGATGTATTCTCATTTTAAGTATACCCTATTTTTCAAAGGACGACTATCGCGCAAAAGCTTTGTATTATCGTTGTTGTGCTGTGTATGCATTGTATCCCGCTTGCTTTCTATTATAATTGATAACCGTCTCCACCATCGCCAGATACTGCGGATAACACACGCCGCCTTTTCCCGCCATGAACGGCGATGCGGTCGGGCTTACCGCCAAACCTTTGTGGTCATCAAAGCAGTCGCGGATAAGCGCTTCTGTCTGGACGCGAATATCATTTGGAGATTTCTCATACATATCAGAGATCTGAATATTTCCCTCCAACGCGACGCGTCCCTTCAGCGCCACTTTCGCTTCGGACGGTGTGATATCTCCCATCGGCGGTGCTTCGAAGCAGTGAAATACATCGGCTCCGAGCGCATGGAATCCGTCGATCACTGACTTCACGCTGCCGTGGCAGTGAACACTCAGCCGTCCTCCCGAATCATGTATGCGATCGGATATGGGTTTGTCATAGCGTACATTGAAATCGAAAAAATCGTCGCGCCCATGCAGCGGCGGAGTGATATATTCCTGGCCGGAGCAATTGAAATACGGTCCGACACCTTGTTCGATAAGAAAATCAACAAGCCTGAGTTTTATCGCAAGTTCCCGCTGCATCAACCGGTGCAGCATGTCCCGATTCAGTACCGACTGCAGGGCAAATTGTTCCGATCCGAAATACGCCGCCACCGTTCCCCCGGGATTGCTGCCGATGTTCGCGAGGACGATGCCTCGATCACCCACCATCTTCCGCAGCCTGAAATATTCGGATACATTGCCGCCGACCTCCGGCATCGGCATTTCTAAATATCGTTCGGCATCTGCGGCGGTTTTCAGCGTGTAATTATTCTCCGATGCTTCGGTGTCGGAGCACGAACTGCATGGAACGTTGTGCACGAGGGATGATGCATGCCATGGTTCGACCCAGTCGGCGCGCTCGGTCATCAGCCGATAGAGATCATCAAGCGATGGGTCATCACGAAATCCCCACCAGCGTATTATGACCGCCGGTCTGTCCATTTCCTCGTGGTAGAAAAGTCGGCGCAGCCGTTCGCGTGAATTCATTCCGGTATTGAGGCCGCTCATTATTTTTCCCCGCAAGGAGGAATATCATGGAGATATACCCCGTCCGCGATAAGGGTCTTCTGCAGAGATTTCGCATCGATATGCGCCATGTCGATATTCCCCTGCATGGCCAGCGCCGCGGCGGTACCGACACCCTGCCCCATGACCATGCAATGCGTCTGCACGCGCACCGATGCAAGACCCTCATGCGTCGCGGATGCGCATCGTCCGACAACGGCGAGATTGGGGATGTGTGCGTTGAGGCTCATGCCGAGCGGAATATGATAACTCTCCCCGGCTGGCGGCATAGCCCCCGCTTTCTGATCCGCCCATGTCGTGTGTCCGCTCCCTTTCGGGTCATGAATGTCCACCATCCAAAAACCGTGACCGACGGCATCCGGTTGTTTTTTCGCGTTGACCACCATGGAGGCATCGAGTGTTTTCAGTCCGCGGATACGGCGTGACTCGCGAATACCGAGCCAGAACGCCATCTGTTCTATTTCGACCGCTTCGAAACCGGGCATTTCTCGGCGCCAGAACTCAGCGTACGCGGCGACCTGACGGCGTGCCTGAACAGAGAGCCGCGTCAATTCCTCTTCATCGAGGGGATTGCCTGACACCGGGCACATGTTATAGGATACATCGTGTAAGCGCGGGGCATGCAGGTATGAATCTGCCGCAAGGTCCATGAATGGCGGGAATTGTCCCTGTGCGCGCAGCTCTTTCATCCGAGCGAAAACCCTGTC
>JBBTBY010000075.1:13523-34216 GCA_038043445.1 Spirochaetota bacterium | reverse complement strand
TAGCGGATACGCTGAGCGCGTGGCGATTCGACCGCGTTATCGATGCGACGACCATCATCGTCGTCTGGACGCCGGTGCATCGCGAGATAGTGCTTTCCGCAGCGGCACCGATCGGCTCCGCGGCGTACTCGCTCTTCGGCAGGGGGACATCCTCCGGTGCTTCGCTTACGGTACCGATATCGTCGCTCCCGGCGTTCATCACCGTGCCTGCCGCGGATGGCGATGCGCTTGAGCGTGCGCTTCGAGCCGGAAAGAGAACCCATGCAGCGCCGGTATCGGTGAGAAAAGCGTTCCTGGTGTCCACGACAAAGGCCGGACTTGCCGTCGACAATGCGCTTTCCGACCCCGTCGAGATAAATATCGCCGTCGATGGAACGAAGATCGTGCGAACGATAGCAGCGGGTGCATCGAGCATCGTATTCGATCTTCCGACCGCGATGAAGCCCAGCGAGGTGAAAGATCTCACGCTTACCGCCGAGGGTATCACGAAACGAGCACAGCTTTCCGGCGCACTCCTTCCCTGCAGAAAGATCGTAACCCCGGATATTGACGGCGTCATCACCGAGATCGGGCTTACGCCGATCGTATTATCGGACCGCGAGAATCTCTTTCCCATCGATGCGGCCTGGCGCGGCAAGGACGATCTTTCCGCGACCGCTTGGCTCGGCTGGAACGAGGACGGACTGTATTTTGCCGCCGATGTGAGGGACGACGAGCATACCGCACCCTACGACGGTGAAAAGGATTTCTGGCGCTCCGACGGCATTCAGCTTGCGATCGACAGCGGGGGCGAAAGCGTTTCCGGTTATGACGAGAACGACCGCGAGATAGGTCTTGTGCTCGGAAAAAACGGATCGAAAGCGTATCTGCATTCGACGAAGAACGGCTCGCAGCCGCTCAGCTGCCGATTCCAGGCGGTGCGCGACGGAAAGAATACGCGCTATGAGCTTTTCGTACGCTGGAGCGAGCTCGATCTCCCTCCCGCATACGCGCTTCGCGTCATGCCCGTCAACTTCATTGTCAATGAGAACGACGGCGCGGGCCGCGGATCGTGGATGGGCCTTACCGCCGGCATCGGCGAATTAAAAGCGCCGATCAATTATCGATCGTTCGTGTTCACCGCGCCGAAGGAATAAGGTGTGGAAATACGAAACCCTATCCTGCCGGGCTTTAATCCCGATCCGTCGATATGCCGCGTCGGTGATGACTACTACATTGCCACGTCGACATTCGAATGGTTTCCCGGCGTGCAGATACATCACTCGCGCGATCTCGTTCATTGGCGTCTGCTCACGCGCGTGCTCAACAGGGTTTCGCAGCTTGACATGAGGGGCGATCCGGATTCCGGCGGCATTTGGGCCCCATGTCTTACGCATCATGAAGGAACGTTCTATCTCTGTTATACCGATGTGAAGAATTTCATCGGTATTTGGAAGGACACACATAATTATCTTGTCACGGCTGAGGATATCATGGGCCCGTGGACGGATCCGATATATCTCAATGCGAGCGGCTTCGATCCGTCGCTCTTCCATGATGACGACGGGAAGAGTTATCTCGTCAATATGATCGTCGATCATCGGAAAGGGAAGAATCGATTCGGCGGAACACTGCTGCAGGAATATTCGAGGAAAGAGAAGCGGCTTATCGGTCCGGTCAGGAATATTTTCCCCGGAACATCGCTCGGCTGTACCGAAGGGCCGCATATCTATAAGCGGAACGGTTTTTACTACCTCATGCTCGCCGAGGGCGGCACCGGATACAAGCACGCGGTGACCATTGCCCGTTCCCGTTCTATCACCGGCCCGTATGAGGTGCATCCGCACAACCCCATACTCACATCGGCGAACGATGCGGGCGTTACACTGCAGAAAGCGGGGCATGCATCGCTTGTAGAAACGCAGAACGGCGAATGGTATATCGCGCATCTGGCATCGCGTCCCATCACCGAGAAAAAGCGCTGTGTGCTCGGCAGGGAGACATCGCTGCAGAAAGTCGTATGGAAGGACGATTGGCTTTCTCTCCATACCGGCGGGAACGCACCGGAGAGCGCTGTACCCGCTCCGGATATCGTATCCCATCCGTTCCCGGCAGAACCGGTGCGCGATGATTTCGATGATAGCACGATACCGCTCTGTTTCCAGTCGCTCCGTGTGCCGATGACCGAGGATTGGATAACGCTGACCGCGAGGAAGGGATATCTCAGGCTCTATGGACGGGAATCGCTTGCGTCAAATCATCGCCAGTCGCTTCTCGCCCGGCGTCAGCAGGCGTTCTCGTATACTGCCGCGACGTGTTTGGAATTCGATCCGGTCTCCTTCCAGCAGATGGCCGGGCTTATCTGTTATTATGATACCGATCGATTCTTTTATCTCCATGTATCGCATGATGAGGACATCGGCAGACATATTGCCGTTATATCGCGCGACTACGACGTGTTCGAAGAAACGGCAGAACGTGTGCCGCTCGGCACAGCGCGCGTTTTTCTTAAGGCGGATGTCGATCACGAGCGTCTTCAATTCTCATATTCATTCGATGGCTCGAAATGGCATTCGATAGGACCCGTGCTCGATGCGAGCAAACTCTCCGATGATTATTCCCGGACCTGGGGTTTTACCGGCGCGTTCGTGGGTATATGCTGTCAGGACCTTTCCGGCGTTCGCTGCCATGCGGATTTCGACTGGTTCGAATATACTGAGCGATAGAAGCGGGGGGCGACATGTTCGGCACGGCTGATTGGGATATGGTGAAAAAGCGCTGGACGGCGTTCTGGAATAATGATATCGTCGATCGCTGTCTGGTGTCGGTGCAGGCGCCGCTGTCCCATGCACCGAAAGAGACTATAACTGATGCAGAAGAGATCAGGAGATACTGGACGGATCCCGAACGGATAGTGAAGCGTCAGCGCGATACGATGAAAAGGACATATCTTGCCGGCGATGCGTTCCATGTCTACTGGCATAATCTCGGCGCTTCAGGCCACGCCGGGTATTTTCGCGATGCGAATTATGAATTCGGTCAGAACACAATGTGGTTCCATCCGTCCGTTCCATCGCGCGATGCGATGCCGGAATTCGAGCCCGAAGGGTTTCTCTATTCGAAGACGCTCGACATAGCCCGCTATCTTTCAGCCGAAGCAGGACAGGAATTCGTCGTGTCGATGCCGGACTGCTCCGGGAATGTGGACGCGCTCGCCTCACTACGCGGGAGTGAGAATGTGCTTGTGGACATGATAGATGCGCCGGATGCTGTGCGTCGATCGCTTAGAAAAATACAGGGAGTGTACGAACGTACGTATGACGATGTCATGCCCATTCTTGCGAAGAACAATGACGGTGGAAGTTCGATAGGCTGGCTCCGCACCTGGGCGCCGGGGCTTCATGCGCAGATGCAAAGCGATATATCGGTAATGATATCGCCCGAGTCGTTTAACGAATTCGTTGCCGAAGAATTACGAACACAATGCGATTATCTCGATTACCCGCTGTATCATTTCGACGGCATCGAGCAGATCCGTCATTTGGATACACTCTTGTCGATAAAAAAGCTTCGGGCGATACAGTGGACGCAGGTGGCAGGGCAGCCGAAAGCGACAGAGCATATCGACGTTCTTACGCGCATTCAGAAAAGCGGGAAGGCGCTGCTTATCTGTGTGAACCCCGACCAGATCCGCCCGCTCATGTCCGCGCTTTCATCGAAGGGCCTTGCTCTCATCACAACGGCGAAGAGCGCGGATGAAGCG
Source organism: Spirochaetota bacterium (assembly GCA_038043445.1). Classification (NCBI taxonomy): domain Bacteria; kingdom Pseudomonadati; phylum Spirochaetota; species Spirochaetota bacterium. Next base: position 30,474 of record JBBTBY010000075.1, on the reverse strand, counting down.
GATGCGATCGTTTCGCAGGTGCAGTCGCTTACGCATGATTGACGTATAAAAAGACGATGAAGGAACACGCATGAAAAAACGAGCGCACAAAAGACCTGAGCAGCCGTGCTATGTCGGTGTAGACTTCTATCCGGAGCATTGGGACAGGGCGCTGTGGACACCCTATGCAAAGAAAATGAATGCCGCGAATTTCAATATCGTTCGGCTTGCGGAATTCGCCTGGGTGCTTATGGAGCCGACAGAAGGTGTTTTCGATTTCTCGTGGCTTGACGATGCGATACGTACGCTCGGCAGGCAGGGGGTGTCGGTCATTCTCGGGACGCCGACGGCGGCTATGCCGGCCTGGGTCGCGCAAAAATATCCCGACACGCTCGCAATGAAAACAGACGGTACGCGGACGGTATGGGGGGCACGCAAGAACAATTGTTTCTCATCTGCTTCATTTCGCCTGTTGTCCGAGCGCATTACAAGAGCCATGGCTGTGCACTATGCGAAGGACCTGCATGTCATCGGATGGCAGACTGACAATGAATTCCGGGGACCCACCTGTTACTGCCCGATATGCCGGCGTGAATTTCAGGAATGGCTCTCGGCGGAATACAAGACCCTCGACGCGCTCAACCGCGCATGGGGAACGGCTTTCTGGGGACATGTATACGGGCGCTGGGACGAGATACAGATACCCGACGATATGAATTCGCAGAACCCGGGAATATGTCTCGACTTCAAGCGATTCACCTCATTCCTCAATGTGCGTTTCCAGCGCGAACAGATCGCCGTGCTCAGGAGCGAATGTCCTTCGAAGTTCATCACGCATAATCTCATGGGATATAATCACGGGGATGTGAACTATTACGACCTCGCCGCCGATCTTGACTTTGTGAGCTGGGATAATTACCCTGTCTGGGGCGCCCCCGCGGTGCGCTACGACGCATCGAGCGCCGCCGATATCATGCGCGGTCTGAAAAAAAAGAATTTCTGGATAATGGAGCAGACGGCCGGACCCTGCGGAGCGACGACGTTCGGGCGTAATGTGCGCCCGGGCGAACTTCGGTCGATAACGTATCAGCAGGTCGCACACGGGGCGGATGCGACGATATGGTTTCGCTGGCGCACGGCTACCGTCGGGCGTGAGCAGTATTGGCATGGGCTGCTCGGGCATGACGGGCGAACGCTCAGAAGATATGATGAAGCGGCGCAGACCGCGAAAGAGCTTCATGCGCTATGGCCGCACATCAAAGATACCACGGTGCTCGCGAAAGCCGCCATTATCTATGATTATGACAGCATCATGGCGTTGAAGATACAGCCGGGATATGAATATCAGGGGCATGAGAATTTTTTCACTTCATCATATAAGGATGCGTTCAAACGATACCATCGCGCGCTTTTCCGCGCAGGCGTCGCCGTCGATGTCATAAAGCCTGATGATCCTATGGGAAAATACGATCTTGTTCTTGCCCCGCATCAACATGTGCTTGCCGATGAAGTCGCAGAAAAGTTCAATACCTATGTGAAGAACGGCGGTGTGCTGTTTACCGATTGCCGTACCGGTGTCAAGGACGAGTTCAATCGCTGTCATGCACGGACACTGCCGGGGTTATTGTCAAAAGCGCTCGGCATTTCCATCGAGGAATATGAAGGCGTGCCCGGCGGCGTGGAATATCGCATGAACGGTATGGGCGCATCATACGCCGGTGTCCGGTATGCGGATTGGATCACCGCGCACTCGGCGAGAACGCTCGCGGGATACGACACTCCGCATATGAAGGAATTCGCAGCATTCACCTGCAACGATCATGGCAAAGGGAAAGGATACTATCTCGGCACGATCGTGGAGAGCGAAAAGTTCTATGATGCGGTCATTGCGGAGCTGCTTACGGCGGCGGGTATAACACCGCTCTGCACACCGCCCCCCGGTGTCGAGGTATCGATACGCGGCGGGGGAGGAAGGCGGGTGTTGTTCGTGATGAACCATACCGAAGAGGCGAAGACACTCGCCGTACCGCGCGGGAAAACGGAGCTGATAACCGATACGAAGACGGGAGCGGAATGGACACTGCCGGCATTCGGTGTCGCCGTGATTCGTATATGAAACGCTGAGTATAAAATATGGGACAAACAAAAGGAGCCTTTAAATTCGGTCTGTAGTTCGCACGGGCTGAAAAGCCCTCAGCTATGCTCGGTACGCATCTCCGACGGTGGTATTCCGAAACGTTTGCGGAATGCGCGGGAGAATGGTGTTCGATGTTGCCGATTCATTCACTCCAGAATGATGAAATTCCTGCTCCGCATTATCTTTAGGAGCATCTGGATCTCACTGTCACCGGGATAGTAGATAAGCGCCTCCTCGAGAAGCCGTATCGCCTCCGCCTTGTCCTTTCCCTCAAGCTTCTTAGCATGCCCAATGACGTTGTCAGGGTGATAGAACTCTTTCGCCTCCGCTTGCGCCCGTTTGACGTGCTCCTGCGCGGCAGTATAGCGCGATGATGATGCATCGATGCTGTTCCAGCATTTCATCGCTTCAGAGAATTTTTTTTCTCGGATAAGCCGCACACCCTCCTCAAAACGATTTTCATCTTCCAGCGCACGTCGATCTTCTTCCGCCGCGTTTGTCCCGTCAAAAGCGAGATGAAAGCGTACCCCGAGCGAAGCGCCGATATCGATCGTAAGCGGGGACGTGAGGTGGAACAGCATGGACACCTCTATCGGTATTTCGAGCCGCTCTGTCAGCCGCACCGAATAGCCGATGAGGGCGAGCGCGCCGAAATTTCCATGACCGAACACGGCGGGTACGGTATATGAGACGCCGTTGGTCGTCATCGTCGTACTGCTGGCAATGCCAAGAGAATAGACAACGCCTGCGCCGGCATGCCATGACCCTGCGAAAAGGAATGCCGCATCCATCCCGAATTGCAGCGTATGCGCGAATGTTGTTGCAGTGTAGCTGATGCCGGGCACGGTGCCGTAGGCGCTGCTTATGCTCATTTCATAATCAATGAATATCGATGTGCAGAGGAAGGGCAGCGGCTTTGTCGATGCTGAAACCCCGCCGCCGAAACAGGGAATAACGCTCAGCGGGTATCGCAGCCCCAAGCCGGAGCCGCCCAATGCCTTTACTCCTATCACACAGTCGAAAGAGTGGACCGGGAACGGGGGTGCGATGAAAAGCACGACGACAGCGGTGATGAACGATGTTATTTTAACGGTGCTACTCACATCGCCAAACGTCATTGGTATTCCCGAAGACCCGCCCGGCAATGAGCCATACTTTGTTGTTGAAGATCAGGGGCGTATGCTCATATCGCGGTAAGAAGTTAGCGGAGGCCGTCGCTAGCGTCCATGTGATGCCGTCACTCGAATAATATACATCGTTTTTTGCAGCGATGTCAAATCCGCCAATGAGCCACATCCTGTTATTGAAGGTGGCGGATGCATGCAATGATCTGGCTGAGAATGCTGCCGCCGCTGTCGCCTGTATCCAGGTAACACCATCGCTCGAATAGTACACGTCGTTTTTAGGGACCCCGGCATCACTCCCGCCGATGACCCACATTTTACCATGAAAGACGACGGATGTATGCTGCACTCGTGCAGGAAATGCGGCAATCGCGGTGGCCTGTGTCCAGCTGACACCATCGATAGAATAATGGACGTCGTTCGTGGGATTACCGCCGGCATCACTCCCGCCGATGACCCACATTTTATTATTAAAGACGACGGATGTATGACTGTTCCTTGCCGGGAATGCGGCGGCCGCAGTGGCTTGTGTCCAAGTAATACCGTCACTAGAATAATATACGTCGTTTGTCGGAGCGTTGTCGTTTCCGGCAATGATCCACATCTTATTATTAAAGACGACGGATGTATGCAATACTCGTGCAGAGAAGGCCGCTGCGGCTGTTGCCTGTGTCCAGGTAACGCCATCGCTCGAATAATACACGTCATTCGTATTTTCACCGCTCCATCCGCCGATGACCCACATCTTGTTGTCAAAGACAACGGATGCATGATAGATGCGAGGGGGGAAAACAGCGCCGGCTGTCGTTCGTGTCCACGATGTCGGATCGAACACATCGATAGGGATAGTTTGTTTCATGGTGTAGCCGCCGGTATCGGAAACGGATACCTCGATCTGTTTTATGCCGACCGATGCCGGGAGATAGTGCGCATTTGATCCCCAACCGCTGATAGTGCCGCCCCCGGACAGGATGGTATACTGATATGATAGCGTATCCCCCGCGGGGTCCGCCGCAAGAACAGGAATTCTCGCGCTTTCATATATCATAGCGACCCCCGCGTCCGGCGTGATTCCGATGATCGGCGGTGTATTGTACCGGGGGTCAGTAGGGAGCCTGCCATTCTCCACACAATTGCACAAAGCTAAAAAGAGCAGCGGGAGCGGCACGATGGATGTGATCGTTTTCATGACCGCGTCGCCTGCGGTCTGTTTTCAAAACGCGTGTGATCGCGCGGTTTGTCATCGGTTCCCGGCATATACATCAGTATAGCCAGAACCGGTGATTCGTCAACAACGATCGTGATATATGCCTGCCGCCGGGGAAAAGCTGATCAGCGCTGCTTTTCAGCGGCGATCTCAAGTACTTTTCGCTTGTCAATGGCGACGAGGGCCACAGGAGTTTTTATCGTGAATTGATCGTCATCGTTTTCCGCAACGAATATCCCGCTTAATACTTCCTGGTCGATCGTTACGACACGGATCCGTTTTCCTTTCAGTGTCGACAATTTCTTCTCGACCGTTTCGACCGGCATAGGTTTGCCAGTCTGTGCTGCGTTGCTCTTTTGTATTGCATGGGGAGTATCGTCGCTCGCGATAGTATTCGGAGTGGACAGTGCTATCGTATGCGTATCATTGACGACGACGGCACGTTCGCCCGGTATCTTGTCTATGGGGTATACGATCAGTTCCTGCACAGCTGCGGTGTGCGGTATCGTGATCGGGGATATTTTTCCCTTCGAGAAGCGTATCGCGTTGCCGGCGTTCACTGTGGTAATGGTGTCAGCTCTTTCGAATATGCGGACCGCTCCTTGTATGCACGCAACATCAAATTCGTCCTCATTGACCGTCCGCACCGAGAAAATCGTTCCCATGACACTTACGCCGCGTGTGCGGTTCGTTCCGATAATGACCGTGAAAAAATCCTGCTCGCTTTGCCTTCGTACGTGAAAGCGTGTTTCGCCATGCAGTGCTGCAACAACAGCACCCCGACCGTTCCTGAAGCGCACATCGTCGAGCTTGACGGATGCGTTCACTCCGACATCGATGAGCGCAAACCCGTCGTACCGCAGCATCAGCCGCTTGGATGCGGCAACGACAGTGCCGCCCGCGATACGGTCAAATATCTTCACATCGAAGGGGGCGCCGTTCTTCTGTATTGTGCCGGCAAAGACGATCACTTCACCGGACGCAGCGGGAAGAAAACGCCAGAGTGCAATACCCGCGATGAGAAGAGCAGCGATCCCTCCGGCGGAAATGGTGTAACGCAGGCGGGTGACTCGCCGCTTCTGTTCCCGGTCCCGTATCTCAGAGAGTATGCGGGGAAAAGGGACGAGTGAATCGTTCGATCTATCCCGGGCGGCCGTTTCACTATCAAATACGCCGCGCAGGCGTTTCTCATCGGCAGCGGGTAACCCCGGTGAATACTCATCTCCCTTTGTGCTGCCCGGATCGAACATCCTGTTGTCCTTTTCGGCGCGCTTTTTCATCCGTCCCCCCGGCCATGCATATGCGCATGAATGTGCTGCATCGCCTTCTGCATGCGATGTTTCACCGTGCGCACCGGCATCTTCAGAAATGCAGCTACCTCAGTGAATGTCATGTCCTGAAAGATCTTCAGCAGCACGATCTCCCGATACTTCGGGTCAAGCAGCATGATCGCGTTATTCAGTGCCCTGCGTTTCATTTTCTCATCGACGATCTCGTCTACAGCGGTGCTCGGCGGGGCATTGGCTTCGATCAAAGCGTCACCCATCGGGATCGTACGTCTGCGGTATTCGTCCATGGCGCAATTGAACGCTATCCGGTATATCCATGACGACACCGTTCCTGTCCCGCGGAACTGCGTTGCCCGTTCAAATATCCGCACGAACGTATCCTGCACCACGTCGTCGACGGCAATGCGGTCCGAGGGCATGAGACGCCTTACATAACGAGTTATTTTTCCGATATACCGTTCATAAAGCATGCGAAGCGCCTCGGTGTCTTTTCCGGATGCGATCCGTGCAATGCACACTCGTTCATCGGCATCGTTGGGTGCGGGTGCCATTATCTGCGTCTATATGCTATGACGCGGGATTCGGGAAAGGGGGCAATCAATTTTCAATACCTTCTGCGGGCACGATGTTCCTGCAAACGGACTATCGATTGTATTTTACCACTTCACCCCCCCATTGTCAATAAAAAACGTTGCCCCATTTATCAGCTTCGTCGTCGTAGTAGATACACACCACCGGGAAAGGAGATTGGTTTATGAAAAAAATGCATGAACCCTTACACAAAGTTCAAGCTGATGCACGTGCGGCATTTTTCGCGATCCTGGCATCGCTATGCATTTTCAGCGGTTGTACCAATGGTATACTGAATCCGCTCTCACCCGCTGATGACGCAATGGATGCCAATGATGCGCCTCTGTACAGCGGTGAAACATCGAAGTCGCTTGGCGTATTACCCGGTGCCGGATCAGGACTTGCCGGTTCGGGCAAAAAAGTCCTCTTGATAGTCGAATCGGTACTCTACAGCAGCATTGTCAACGAACTCGATATCTACAGGGGCGATCTCGTCGCTGATGGATGGACGGTTGAGACAATTCTTACCCCGAAACGAAATAATAGAAATAAGTATATGCATGTCGATCTCGCGACGAATATCATCTGGCCGCGTATCGTTCCCGGCATGCATGTATTTTTCGTCGGCTCATGCCCTATGCCCTACATCGGCTTTGGTATCAATCCCGATGGCCATCAAGATACCAAAGGCGCCTATGCATCAACCGCGTATTATGGGATACCGGTCACCAATTATTGGACGGATACTCGTGATAACAGCGGCTTCCTATCGAAAAGCGCCCAAAGAAACATTCCGGGTGACGGGAAATTCGATCAAGACATTCTCCCATCTCCCCCGCTTGTGTCTATCGGTTTTCTCGATGTCAGCAGTTTGAAGATCAAAGGATGGGGATCGCTGCTCGATCAAAATTCATTTACGATACAGAAGTATCGCGAATACTTTGCGAATAATCATTCCTACCGAATGAACGGCTGGAGACCCCGCATCGTCGCCGCTCAGGGTGAATGGACAGCGTCATACTCGTCGGCATTTTCCAATTGGGCAATAAGCAATGGCTTCAGCTATCTCGCATTCAGGTATTCCTATTCAAATGCGAGCCAGAGGTTCTCACCGCTCAATAGTATTCCATTCGGTGTTCTCTACGACACGAAGGTGTTTTCAGATAAGGATTCATTCTGGACGAATATTCATGGTCAATGGGCAGTGCTCGATCTATACTATGGCAGCTACCAGATCGATTTTGGCTCAAAACGGCTTATGAACCCCCTCGGGGCGGGTGCGCTTGCTACCGGAAGTATGGGGGCAATTAATGTATGGAATATCATTGGATTAGAGATCGGAAAAACATTGGGCGAGATCTGGAAGCAATCTGTTTCAGCAGACTTGAAGCGCCCCTATGTTGTGCTCTACGGCGATCCAACATTGACCTTGAGAAGATGAGCGAAAAAACAAAGGGATGATGTAACAACTATAATTCAGAGGATGTTTATGAAAAACAGTGATCGATTCACGACACGGCCTATAAAGGTATTTCTCGGGGTCACAATTCTATGCATCGGGATACTGGTAACCGGATGTATGCGTAATACGCTCAATCCGTTGGGCGGTGCATATAACAGTAAGACAATGAATTTCATATCCAACACGGGCGGCGATCTCCTTGTCGTACTCGATTCGACGTTGGCGCCCTCGGTTATCAGTGCGTTCAATGGATGGAAAACGGATGTTGAGCGGGCAGGGTGGGTTGTTACGGTCGCATCATGGACAAAGGCTAACAAGGATGTTTCCAATCATGTGAAGCTCGCTGAACAGATCATCTGGCCGTATATACGCAGTAAGGGTGTTGCGCCGCATGTGTTTCTCATCGGAAAATTACCGATGCCCTACACGGGTTTAGATATTCCCACCTCTCATGAAGATCGTGGAGCATATGCGAGTACGCTCTTTTACGCAGCCCCCGACGGTCAGTGGACGGATATCGGGGATAATTCGTTTCGTACGCATCGTACTGCCGCACTGAAGAATGTTCCGGGCGATGGAAAATTCGATCAGATGATCGGACCGGGGAGCAGTAGTCCGGACTCACGCCATGTACGAGGGGCACTTAAGGCCTGCGTCGGTTGGCTCGATTTTGATCACATTGGAACACCCGCACAATGGGGCGCAACAAATTCGAAGCCGGCTTGGATCGCGCAGTGCTATGTAGATTATTTCGCGCGCAACCGGGCGTATCGTGCCGGGCAGTGGCGCCCCAAAACGCTCATTGGGCACGGCAATTATCTGGCGAAGTATTGGGAGAACGTGCGCCAATGGGCATTGTCGATCACCGCAGTATCAAATTATGGTGAGTTCCAGAACATAGCAGCTGCCGAGGCGCGTGCCCCGTTCGGTTTCGACTTCGATCATAAAGCGATCTCGGATAAGACGTCGACATGGGCGGCTCGCCCGAAAACGCCGTGGTCGGTGTTCGAGCTTTTCTATGGCTCATATCAGTTCGACTATGGTTCGACGCGGCTCATGAAGCCGCTCAATGCCGGGGCACTCGCCACCGGGTGTTCGGTGTCCACATCGGTCGGGTTCGGGCCGACGAGCCCGTCGTGGGATTTGACCGGTATACTGGCCGGAAAAACACTCGGAGAGCTGTGGTATCAAACGCTCAATCGCCCGGTATATTACAATACGATCTTCGTATTATACGGAGATCCAACACTAGTAATAGCGCAATAGCAGCGGTGATCGCAGCACGATGCCGTTCCTGAACGATAAAAAACTGTGGAGGTCACCATGAATCGGATAATTCTTGTCGCCCTAGCGTTTTGCGGAATGCTGTCCGCCATACCGGCGCCGCATCGCGTGCTTCTCGTCATCGATACCAACAGCCAGGATTCCATCATCGTCGGTAATTACTATCGGATGAAACGCACTATCCCGGCGACGAACGTACTTCTCGTGGGGATCAACACGGCCGATCGCATCATCAATGAGTTCAAAGGCGCGAACGGTTTCATCCGGTTTACGAACGATCTCGCTGAGCCGATTTACAGCGCCATAAGCAATCGCGGATTATCAAACGTCATCGATTATATTGTACTGTCATATGGAATACCGGTGCGAATGAAGATGCCGGGAGCGGATATTCCAAGTTCGACAGCGTCCTATCTTGCAACGTATGAAATATTCGGCAATACGATTGAATATTTCTATTACGAGCATTCGTCAGCCGATGTGGCAAATCGAGCGTTTGCCTGCACCAACAAATATACCGCAGTGATCAAGAATGCAAGACCATGGCCGGCGACGAAGCCCCCCAGCTATCGATTGGTTTCACATCTCTCCGCATTTGAGACCGCTGAGGCAATGATGGCGCTCGACAGTGCGGTATTGGGTGATGGGGCGCAGGCTTCGGTACACGGTGGGCGGTGGGTGCTGCAAAATAACCACTATGATAGAGTGCCGAAAGAATACGGTACGAATATTGCCACGAATTGGCGAGTCCACTACGGCTTACCCTCAGATTGGTATTCAGAGGGCTTCAATTTCAAGCTAAATTCCATCAATGACATGGCCGTACTGTTGTTTGCCGGTGTTTATTCGGGATACAATAATGACAATTTCGCAGCGGTAATGCCCGTGCCTATGGCTGTGCCGGGTGGACATGCAGAAGCGGATGAGTCTTTTGGCTGTATACCGACGCAATTCCTTAATCACGACGGGGCCGGACAGTTCCCAATGCCATTCCTTTCTCGTCTGGGCTTTGCGACATATGCTGGCGCTGTGTATGAACCTGGCAGCGGGTTTCTCAATGCGTGTGTAAGTACGAACTATGCTGAAAAATTCCGTTCGATGTATATGAATGGAAGCACGGTGATCGAAGCATCATTTCTTGTTTCGTGGAGGGATAAACGCGGGCAGACGACATTCATTGGGGATCCACTCAGCAGGCCATATGCTGTTATTCCATCGGTAACTATCAATGCGGCATCCGGTACCGTGTTGCAGGGGGTCGCACCGGTATCGGCAACGGCATCCTCTGCACGAGGCATAAGAAAAATTGAGCTGTACATTGATGGAGCGCTGCGCGCAAGCGCGGACGGCGCATCGATACAGTATGTGTGGGATACCCGTGCGGTGCCCGATGGTGAGCACACCATCTACGCGGTTGCGTATGACGCAAGCTCAATTCTGTCACCGGGGAGCAGGACTACGTTAATAGTCGTTGCCAATGGGGTGGCATTGCCGAGACCATCGGTACCGCGTGATATTACGCGGACGATAATCAGTACCGAGCGAATCGTGCTTTCATGGATCGATACTTCATTGATCGAGGACGGTTTCATCGTGTACCGCAGTGTTGAAAATTCGGGATTTGTACCTATCGGCACCCTCGGGTCCAATATAACACAGTTCACCGATACCGGTCTTAGCACCAATGTCCGGTACGTGTATCGGGTATCGGCGTTCAATGCAGCGGGAGAATCAGAAAAAAGCGCCCCGCTTTCCGTACTCATGCTTCTACCGAAAGCCCCCTCGGCGTTGATGTTCAAGGATGTCACGATACGCGATATCGTGCTGGGATGGAGCGGAGCCGGCATCACCAATGAAACAGGGTTCAATGTATACCGCAGCGTGAATGGCGGGGTGTTCACCAGATTCACGGAGCCATATCCGGAATCGAAAAGGGACGCGACGTCGTTCAATGACAATGACATATCGGAGAACAGCCTGCACCGATATCAGGTGAGTGCGACCAATGAATACGGTGAGTCGGAGCGGTCACTTGTGATAGAACGAATGATTATTCCCATTCCGGTGCCGACGGGGCTTGCCGCAAGCGCTCAGGGTGCGAGTACGATACTGCTGTCCTGGACGGATAATGCGGTGAATGAAACGGCGTACCTCATACAGCGAAAAACGAACGGCGGCAATTTCGTTCAGGTCGCGCATGTGCCGGCGAACACCACGTCTATCAGCGACATCGTTGAATCGATGAACAACGAATATACGTACAGGATTTATGGAACGAACAGCACCATGCGCGGTGAATACTCGGACAGTGTGAGTTTTATACCGGGGCCGCCGGTTGCACCCTCTTTGCTTGAGTTCAGCGCATCGGTGTATTCAGTGAACGAGAACGACGGCACGGCGCAGATATCGGTGACACGTTCCGGCGGGAGCGCCGGGACTGTTTCAGCGACATATATCATCGCCGCCGGTACGGCAACTGCGGGCGGTGATTTCATGGCGGGCACCGGCACGGTTTCCTTTTCGAACGGTGAGACCACGAAAATATTCTCGGTTACGATCAATGACGATGCTGTGGTCGAAGGGAATGAGACCGTCACCCTGACGCTTTCCGCTCCGACGGGCGGCGCGGTCATAGGAACACAGAATGCTGCACTATTGACAATAGTTGAGAACGATACGCCTTCGGGAAATCTGCTCATGTATGACGGCTTCGATTACACCCTTGGTGCGAGTCTGCACACCCTTTCCGGCGGTACCGGATGGGGCGAAAATGCCTGGGGCAGCTCCGAAAATGGCAGCAGCATGAAGAGCACTGTCGTAGAAGGGCTTACGTTCAGCGACTATCAGGTCTCGGGCAATGCGGTACGGCTGTATACGGCGGGTGCGGTGACATTGCGTATCGGGCGAAAGATCGCCGCCGCCGCAACAGGCGATATCTGGATGAGCTATCTCTATCATGTCGATATGGCGAAACCTGCGGCATATCAATTCTCCGCGATACAGACCACATCATATCAGACGGCGAAGGGCAGTGAGAAAATGCGAAACATTGCCCAGATATACAAAAGCACGAGCGGCGTGAACTACGGAGTCGGCGGTATTCGGGTGTCGAGTGAGAACGATACGCAAAGCCCGAATTCCTACCCCGGGATCGGCACGTATCTGCTCATCGCCAAATTCACCGGCATTGGCGGAAGCGGAACGCAGACGGGTTCATGGTGGGCGCTTACCCCCGCCAATTACGATGCGATCAAGAACAATATCACCGAGGATGCGTTGAACGCCAACTGCCTCTCGAAGGTGTCAAGCAGCTCCGCTGGTGCGGAATTCACCGCGAGCAAGTATGTGCAGATATCATTGGGAAACTATGCGTCGGCAGCGTACACTGAGACCATTGATGAATTACGATACGGCACGACGCTTGGCGATCTCTTTTTTGGGAGTGCGGCGATCACCGCAGGCACCGCGCATGTGCCTGCCGTTGCAGGTTACAGCACGTCCGCACCGGCAATGATCGCAACGAACATTACTTCTTCCTCGGAATTTCGCATAACCAATGCTGCGGCGTATCCTGATGCGGTCAGGAATTCTGTTCGCATATCGTACACCGTGATGAAAAGCTGGCTCGGCGCGGCGCAGATATCGTTTGCCTATTCGGATTCGGGGATGAATACCTGGACGGACATGGCGGTGAGCGGTCCGACAAGCAATGATTCGGGTTCGTACTCGAATGAATGGATGTTGCCTGCCGGCATTGACACGAAGAAGCGGTACGACATACGTATCATCGCGCGATACTTTTCGCAGACAAGCGCGCCGGCCATCGCCGCGGGTATAGACCTCAGCCGGTTCTTCTCGAAAAAGGACGACCTTTCTCGTGCAGTGGCCGTCAATAATCCGTATCGAGGTAACAGCGAAGGGATAGTGTTCGCAAATCTCCCTGCGAATGCGTCGGTTGAGGTATATTCCATGTCCGGAAGGCATCTCACGAGCGTACCGGCATCGGCGGGTGCGAACGGGCGTCTTACCTGGAATATGCGTACGAGCGACGGGAAAAAAGCCGCTCCGGGTATCTATCTATGCGCGATCATCAACGGGGCCGAACGCCGTACCATCAAGGTCATGGTACTTCGATGAGAGGGCTGGTCGCAGCATTCTGTGCGGCAGCATTCGGTATATCGTCGTTAGCGGCGCAGTCGACGAGTGCGTTCGATGTGCTTACGATAGGGGCCGGCATGAGCGCATCGTCGCTAGCGAATGCCGCGGCAGCCGAGTTGGACAGCATTGAAGGCGCATTCCATAACCCGGCTACGCTCGGATCGCTTGCCGTCGATCTTTCCGCCGCCGGCTCGTACAATCCGTATCTGACAATGACGCTCGTAAGCGGCATTGTCGCCGTGCGATTCAAGGCGCTGACGTTCGCCGCTTCCGCGTACGGTCTTCTGCTCGACCCCATTATCGGCGATATTGCCTATGATGGTGATGTCGGCCGCGTCCTGCCCGCAGGCGACTATGTGCTCGGGGCATCGGGTGCCTGCTCGATCGATTCGCTCCTTTCACTGCCGTTCATGCTTTCGTTCGGGCTGACATTGCGGGCACGAGCGATGTCTTCCCGTTTTGATCAATTCGCCATCGCCGCCTGAGGGCGATTGCTGGATACGGCCTTCAGGCCATCGCTTTCAAGATTGAGCCATGCGACCTCTTCCGGCGTGAGCGATATCGTGAGTCCCTTGAATGAGTCCTCGGTCTCACGCGGCGTGCGCGGTCCAATGAGCGGGAATGTCGGGAAGGGCTGCGAGAGAACATAGGCACAGGCGATGGTAACGCCCGATACACCCTTTTTCTTTGCAAGCTCGAACACACGTGACTGGCGCTGGAAATTGTCATCGCTGTACCAGCAATGGGCAAGGCTTTTATCCGCGAGGAGATCGGGGCGTGCGCGTTCGGGTACGAAGAAGCCGCGCGCCTGGCTTGACCACGGCATGAGCGGCATCTGCGTCTTCGTGAGCCATGCGCGGGAGACGGGGTCGGAGAACGAGAGCGATCCCGCCCAGACCGGGTTGACCATTCGTGCGAGGCTGAAGTTGTTGCTGATCGCCGAGAAGCTTTCAAGCCCTTTCTTTCGCGCATATTCATTCGCCGCTTCGATGCGCTCTATCGTCCAGTTCGATGCGCCGAAGGCACGCATGCGCCCGGCACGCTTGTGTTCATTGAGCACATCGATGAACTCGCCGACGGGTATGTCGATGTTGTCGCGGTGCATCATGTAGATATCGACGTAATCGGTCTTGAAGCGTGAAAGGCTTTCGAGGAATTGCTTGGTGAGATCGGTCGGATTGCAGAACGGCGTATGGGCGCCTTTGTCGAGTATGACCACGTTCTCACGCACATTGCGCAGGCGTATCCATTCGCCGAGATTCGTCTCATGCTTGCCGCCGCCGTAGATGTGGGCGGTATCGAAGGTGTTGCCGCCGAGTTCATAGAAATCATCGAACATCATGCACGCATGCGGCAGTGTGTTCTGATTATCAACGCCCATGACAAGGCGCGATACGGGTTTTTCTATGCCGGGTATCGTGCCGTAGCGCATGATGCTGCTGAGGCTCACCGCAAGCGGCCGTTTGTGAATGGGAAGCGTCAGCCCCTCGCTTTTCTCTTCATCGTATACCATCCCTATCTGCTCACGCCACGCATCGAGCATCTTCATGTTGCCGAGCGTATCCTCGACGGACATGGCGGGGAATTTTGCCTGTTTGTTCTCGATGTGTTCGGCGACCGTATCCGCTTCAAGACCGTAGAGCCATTCATTCGTTTCGATGACTATCTCACGCGGAGCGCTCTCTCCCTTTTTCGTGACGAGTATCTTTACCGAGCCGCCCTCGCGCGCCGGGACCCACGGGCTCGGAACGACGATATTCCCGTTCGTGCCGAATATCCGTACGCAATTATCCTGCATGACGGAGACGCCGGTGGCAAGCGATGCGACTATCCCACCCTCGAATTTCACCGATGCCGCTGCCCATTCGTCGGTGCGCCCCTCGCCGATGTAGCCGACACCCTTGAACTCTATCGGGTCGGCCGTTTCTTTTCCGAGCGCAACACCCGCGACAAGACGGGCCATGGTCGTTGTGTAGCCGCCGACATCGAGTATGCCGCCGCCGCCGAGTGCGTTCTTAAAGAGACGGCCTTCGGGGTTGAAGCCGCCGTGGAAGCTGAAGGTCGCCTGTATCACCCGCACATCGCCGATCTCCTTAGAACGGATGAGCTCGACGAGCTTCGCCGTCTGCGGATGGCAGCGGTACATGTACGCTTCCATAAAGAAGACATTATTGCGTCTGGCAGCTTCGACAACGGCGAGGGCCTGATAATAGTTGAGCGAGACGGGTTTTTCACAGAGTATGTGCTTCTTCGCCTCGGCGCATTGTATCGCCCACTCGGGGTGGAGCGGATGCGGCGTTGCTATGTAGACCGCATCGACCACGGGGTCGGCAAGGAGCGCTTCGTAGCTTGCATGCCGGTGCGGGATATTGAATTCCTCGCCGAATTTATCCGCCTTTTCCTGCGTGCGGCTCCCGACAGCGGTGAGCGTGCCGTATTTTGAATGAGCAACCCCGCGGGCGAACGCCTTGGCGATATTGCCCGCCCCGAGTATGCCCCAGCGTATCTTCTTAGCAGCCATGATGAACTCCTTCATACCCGGATATACCGGTATTTTCGATGCGTCCCTAAAGTAGCTACGACAGTATGAAAAGGCAAAGTATGCGGTGAAAAATCTTGTGGATATAGTTGCGTATCTCTGGACTATATTGCGCACAGATCGAGTTGCCGAGGCGGCCTTCGCGCCGCGCCGGGCTATCTGATCGAACGCGGCGGCAATAAAGCGAATGGCCGCGCAGGCTCCACCCCGCACGGCCATTCACCCCTTTCATGTATCCAACCTTCTCTATTCACACCCCGTATACGCCCTTTCCGTTTCCACTGACATTTCCTTCCGGTTCTCCTTCCGCGATGGAAAAGCGGTACTGGTCCCGAGATCGGAAAGCATCGGATCGACCGCACGCCCCGCGTCTTTGAACGCGGCTTTATTCGCACGCATGTATTCGAGCACATTCGCGCAGAAACCGACGGTCTGGTCAGTTGAGAGCGGCATGTCATGTCTCCTTTCCATGCATTCTTCATTTCGAGCGTTCCGTACGCACGAATAATACTGCCGAATGCCGCTTTCGGGTATCACTCCGAGGAGTGATATGCGCATTATTGCCTGGTACCAGCGGTACCAGATGGGTTGATTTATGCTACATATTGAACATGCAGCAACAGTATACCGGTGCCGAATGCTTACCGGCTCGTGAAAGGCGAAACGTTATTTCGCGACCCGCCGCTTTCCCGAAAGAAGCTGTAGACCGGTTACCGCGGAAGACCCGAGAACGATGGACGCGATGACCGCCTGCCAGCGCGTCGTTCCATCCGTATTCATGATGAAGCCGCCGACAGCAGGAACATTGACGAGAACGATGAGCGTCGTATTGTACGCGAAATGCGTCGCCGCGGACGCGAATATGCTCCCTGCACGCTGATACACGAAGCCGAGATATGATCCGACGAGGATAAGTGCGATAAGCCCGAAATAATTCTGATGTATCAGTGCGAACACGGTGCCAGAGAGGAAATAGACGCCCGGTGCGCCGAAGCTCCGCTCAAGCGTTCTGTGGAAATAGCCGCGGAAAAGGAATTCCTCGCATATCGCCGGCGTTATGCCGATGGCAAGAATGAGGAATGCCCATTGCCATGGCGCATGGACGGTGACGAGCACGTTGCCCACTTTCTCGAATTCCTTCAGCACCGGGAAAAGGCGCGTGAAAAGATCGCCGGTGGCATTGACAAGCGGTATGAGCGCAA
>JBBTBY010000075.1:0-13513 GCA_038043445.1 Spirochaetota bacterium | reverse complement strand
GCCGGCCGCCGCTATGATGATGAAAAGCGGATTGACCGCGCGAATACGGAAATACTCGCGGACGGGCTTGCCGTGCCAATTGCGAAACACTACCAGGGTCAGCCCCAGGAAAAAGATGAATTGAAAAACGACGGTTATCACGAGTACGGGTATTTGATAACGGCGATACGTGTCTGCCAGCTGCTGGATGACATCCCGATCGACCGAACGCGTGTGATTCCCGAGCATATCGATGATGGCGAACGTGTTCGAGGCGAGTGAACCGATGAAAAAATAAAGTCCGCCGACCAGACCGATCATAAGGAACGCTGCGAACGCGGTGCTCCGCCCCTTCTGCTCCCAGTATCCTTTTTTCATCTGCTATGCAGCTTTGCGCTTTTTCGACGCACGAGCGGTGAGGTCGACGAAGAGGAGCGATTGAAAGGCAGGATATACGACAGCCATGGCGACGGACTGAATATACATCGATGCGCCGATACCCCAGGCAAGATTGGCGAACAGGCTCGGGAACGTCTTCATATAATCGTTCGTTCCGGCGAGTATCGACTTGATGAGTTCGATGTAGCCGGGAAGGATAAGGATGAATATCACCGGGCCGCTCAGTATACCGACGGCGAATCCGAGTATGATGCTGACGAGGAGCGTTAACCCGAGCGTACGCCAGAACGATCCGCGGACGAGGGCGAACGATCTTCCCAACGATTCGAATGCGCCGAGCGTGCGGTCGTATACGATGGCGGGCAGGGCGAACGAGCTTTTGAGCGAAAGCCAAAGCACGAAACCCAGGAACGCCATGAACCATACGATGCAACCGAGAATGAAGAAGATGATACCCGCGCCGTGCATTCCGTCACGCGCAGCCATAAAGAATATCCCGCCGAGCAACAGTCCGTAGAATAGAAGAATGCCGACGAAGAAGAGCGACCCGATGATGACGCTCTGTCCTGTCATGCGGGGGATGAGCGACAGCGTTCCCGTTATCACCTCGCCGACCGATGAACGGGTCTTGCGTATGGTGTCGAACGAAAGACGCATCGTGAACGCGTACATGATATAGCTTGTTATCGCGAAGAGGAATGCCGCGGCAAAAAGGAGGGCGTAGGGGGCTGCGATCATCAGGAACGCTTCGAGAATCTCATTGGTGTCGCTCTTTGCCTGTATGCGCTCCATGAACGCACCGAGCGAGCCGAAGAGCCAGCGGAACGATATGAGATAGAGCGCTGCGGACGGGAGAAAGACGACGGCCCCGGCGATGAGGCTTTTCATCCAGTTCGCCTTAACGAGCTCGCCCGTTTCGTTGAAGAAATCGTTCATCGTGAACTGTTTCAATGCCATGACCGCCTCCTGTGCTGGTGGAACGGAACTGTATCCGACAGTATATTCCCGCCTCGTTATATCGTCAAGGCACGTTCGCGGCAGGTGAGTGACTATCAATTGCAGGTAATATATGCCGCCATATAAAAGAGCACGGCTTTTTAACCCCGTGTTTGTTTTATCATACATGCTGTACACGGGGTCAAGACCCCGTGCGCTATACCTATAGAGAAAAGTCGCTCACTCGCGGCAGCGGTAATGATCACTGCAGAAGTATGCAATATGCATCACAACGCTGCTTGACGTAATATAAATGAGGTATCTGTGTGCGCGTAATCCCCGGATGTCCATTCGGCGCGGACTTGCGCAAGCTCTGCACGCATCGCGGCTACCTCGGATGAAAGTTCCAAGACAATTGCGATGAACTTTTGTTTTATACAGGCATGTACATGGTAACATATTTCCCCAACAATAATAAATCGATTTTTGCCTTCCCATTCGGAGACCGAAATAGAACTGCGCTCACCGAAAAATTGCAATATGCCGATTCTTTAGTATACTCCCCCTATGCCGGAAGATGAACCTGTAACACGGCGCCCGCTCACCGAACGCTATTCCCCCGAGAACATAGCCACGCGTTACCCGCCGACGCTATGACACCCGCCGCTGTCATCTGCGATTTCGACGACACGCTCGCGCCGGACAGCACGAGCGCCTTCCTCGCGCATATCGGCATCGATGTGGAACGATTCTGGGGGCATGTTGTAAAACAGCGTATGGATGACGGCTGGGACCCCGCCATGGCGTATCTCTATGAGTTCATCCATGCGCTCCGCGAACGATCTGTCACCCGCTCCGATCTTTCCGCATTCGGCCGCACGCTCGAACTCTTCCCCGGCGTCCATGAGCTGTTTTCATCGATACGGAAAGAACACCCGTGGATGGAGTTCTACGTCATCTCCAGCGGCATAGGCGATATTCTCCGCGCCTGTACGCTCGCGCCCGTGTTCACATCGATATTCACGAGCGAGCTTTTCTATGAGAACGATATTCCGGTGTACCCGAAGAACGCGATAAGCTTTACCGACAAGACGCGGTATCTTTTCCAGATATCAAAGGGCATGCACGGTCCCGAATACCGCACGAAACCGTTCGAGGTCAATCGCCGCATCGATTCCGCGGACGCACGCATACCGTTCAAACGCATGCTCTATATCGGCGACGGATATACCGATGTGCCGTGCTTTGCGCTTCTCATGAAGAACGGGGGGCAGGCGCTCGCTGTGTATGATGCGAAGAGCGATGAGAAGCGTATGAGGGGCTTGGGTTTTGTGAACGACAGGCGAGTTATCGATGCGCTGTCGTGTGATTATTCTGTCGGCGGAAAATTAAACGCAGCTCTAGCGAAATTTGTTGAAATGATTCAGTAATCTTTGTACAATGGAAAAATAACGAGGAAATCATGAAAGTCATCGGTATAGACCCTGCTCCAAAAAAAGGCCTGACAATATTCGGTGATGTGAAAACGGAATGGGAGAATCCCGTTCCGATCAATAGATCCCGCGAATTTATTAAAGAACTTAAATATGAAAAAGACTTACTTGTTTGTTGGGACTCGCCTTTGACCGGTCCTCCATTTGCTGTAGTTGAAGGAAATGATGAAGCTCAAGATAGTGACTATACGCAACGACCAATAGAACATTTTTCTTCATGCAAAGATTTTGATTTTAAGGCAAATAATTGCATATCCGTCAACCCATACTCTGGCTTGTCTCATTGGACGATATCTCGCTCGCTGATAGGTCTTCCAAGAACTGGTCCGTATGACAATAGTGAGAAATTGCCGTTTTCCCTCATTTCTGATGAAACGAAGAAACCGAATAGTGGTCTTAACATCGTAGAGGTACATCCTGCACTTGCAATGTGGCTTTGGCTTCATGAACAGAAAGATATAGATTCATGGAAATACAAGGGAGACCATCAAGTTTGTGAATATTTCTGGAAACGACTATTAAAAATTGAAGTTTTCAAAGAGATTTTTTTAAATGCATGCCACCAGGAATCACTTTATGATGATAACTTACTTGATGCGCGCATCGCATATGCGCTCGGATGCCTTTTGTTAAAAGACAATAATTCCGTTATTATACTTGGCAATCTCGATCTTGGAACATTTCTTCTACCTAACGTCAAAAACTTAGGAGAAAGATTTCGTGCATTTATAGAAAATCGAGATCAGCATGTTAGTCGACCATAGATTGCCCATTTGTTATATCAAGTACCATGGTAATTCCTTACATCTTTGAGAGCCCCCTACATTTATTAAGTGCATTTTGCCGCGAACAGAAATAACCGCACGACAGATACTGACGCTTCGCCATGGTATGATCACCAACGTGCCATTCAAAGATCCATACAAGGAGAACGCATGAGCACTTTTCAGCGATACATCGGCATCGATTATTCCGGCGCAAAAACATCGGATGATCGTCTGCCGGGAATCCAAGCATATATGGCAACAGGGAATTCAGCACCGGAGCATATAAATATACATCCAAGGCAACATAATTGGACAAGACGCGAGCTGGCGGAATGGCTCATCGATAGTCTGAACTCCAGTGATACTCCGGCGATCGTCGGCATAGACCACGGATTTTCATTCCCAATCTCATATATGCGCGAGCGCCGCCTTACTGCATGGAACGCTTTTTTACTTCGATTCGAAAAACTGTGGCCGTTACGGAATGCCGGAGTATGCGTTGACGATATACGTTTCGGGAAACATCCGCCGCCGTTAGGGAAGCGCGACGCATTGCGCATCACTGAGAAGTGGACGAGCTCCGCAAAGTCCGTCTTCTGTTTTGATGCCAGGGGAAGTGTTGCCAAATCGACATTGACCGGATTGTCATGGCTCATCGATATCCGCCGCCGGCTCAAGAAGAATGTATTCATCTGGCCGTATGACGGATGGCTGCCTCCCCGCGGGGCACATGTGATCGCCGAGGCGTATCCATCCATCTTCAAACGCCGGTATATATATGTGACCGGGAATGAACATGCACGGGATGCATTCGTCACGGCGCGCTGGCTTCAGGACATGGATCATAGGAATGCGCTGCAGCAATACTTTCAGCCTTTCCTTACCGATGAAGAAAAAAGCACTGCATCGATAGAAGGCTGGATCTTAGGGGTGCTCTAGATCACTAACCGGCAACGACAGATACTGCCGAATCACTATGATATACTGACCATAATACTACTTCGGGAGGGATGCCATGACACTGGGTATCGTCGGAAGCAGAACACGCGATAGTGAAGCCGATAAGGAACTTGTCCGCGAGTATATCCTGAAACGCCCGCCCGATCGCATCGTTTCCGGCGGGTGCGGCACCGGTGCCGACAGGTTCGCCGAGGAACTCGCGCTTAAGCTCGGCATACCCATACGCGTGCACGCCCCGGACACGACGGCCATTTCGGGGCGAAACGACATGCTCTCGCGGTACGCCGCGCGGAACAGAAAAATTGCCGCCAATGCCGACGTGCTCCTTGCGCTCGTAAAAAAGCCGCGCAAAGGCGGTGCTGAACAGACGATAAAACTGTTCAAGAAGATGAAACCGCTCGGTCAGCTCGTGCTGCGCTGATACAGGAGTGCTCATGGAAGTCTTTATGGAGATACAGCGAAATTTGGCTGCAAATGTCTGTCATACCGTATACGAGGAGGCGCGCCAATGAGGACGATACGATACTTTGATCATCACGAGTATACCCGGAGGTATCTCATGGCCCCGGACGGCATTCATGCGGGCGAGCAGCATTTCATTGCCTGCTATATCATTCCGCTCATGTATGACCTTTACCGGATGTATCCCCGGCATGCCATGCCGGACGGTATGAAGTCACTCGCAGGCGATCTTATCTATCACATGTTCGGCAACAGACTTGTCATCGAAGTAAAGATCGGCGCCGTTCAGCTTACAAAAAGAGAAGTTGGTTTACCGGTCACCATGCTCTGGGCGATAGACGGCGAGGGCATGCTTCTGATCGACTGGAAAACTTTTATGCACAGATACCTGATGATAATGAACACAGGAAAACGGCGGGGCTGCCGCTACCGGCACTACGGCCCGCGCGTGAAAATATCCGACCTTGCCGGCATTGCATCCAGGAAAACGGCGATCTATTTCAGATACGGGGATAAAGTAAAAGTGAAGGATATTCTCAATGCAGTTCGACGGTTCATAAACGGATCGATCCGCAGGTCATCGTCGCGGGTCAGAAAATAGCCGGTTACAGCATGACATATCTTGCTGACAGCATGCTTTTGTGACCGCTGCGCCCATCTGTGTTCATCCGTGTCCATCTGTGGCAATTCTACTATCTGCTTTGCTTATTCATCACACTGGCGAATATACTCGAGTACATCGTCCAGGTCATGCGGCCATTCCATCTGATCGAGTATGAATATATGAAAGCTCTTCGCGTACACCCTTCGGCTTTCCTCTGACGGGAATTCCCCGCGGACAACGGCGCCGAGCCCGCGTGCATACGCCGTGTACTGATCGCCGAAAAGCTCGGCCTGATCGGCAAAGTCAAGGCCGTCGCCCGGTGATGAGGTTTTCAGTTCTGCGAGAATGGCATCCCCCAGTTTCACGAATTCCTCCATGCCACTGCTCTCCGCCTGTACGAGCGATCCGCCGCGCGCGCTCATGTATACGGATGCAGCGATGTCCCATGCTTCGATATAATGATGCTTCCCGAAGAGCATGACCATTTCGCGTATGCACGTATCGTTGTCGATGTCGCTCGCTGCGTCAGCGAGGAAACTTTCGAGAACGCCGTGCCGCCGGAAATGGTCGAGTGTCAGTGAGAGCCATGTCTCTTTTCCCCCTATATCCGCAGCGTTATTTTTCGGCACTTGAGCACCTCCGTTCTATTGTCATGCCGAATAGATAAAAGATACGCGTGCTGCGTGATAACGCTCTTCGAACGCATCAACGACAGCCGTTATATCCGGCGAAAGTCTTTTGCGCACCTCGTCGACGATATCCTTCGGCATTTTCTTATAGAACGCCTGTGCAATGCCGCCGGTTATGGCGCCCAGCGTATCGGCATCACCGCCGAGGAAGACGGCATTACGCACCGCCGAGATATAATCCTCCGATTCGAGAAAGGCGATGATCGACTCCGGCACCGAGCCCTGACAGGTGACATCGAACTTGTATTTCGGCCGTATCTGCTTCAATGTGCGGGACAGATCGTATCGGAATGTCTTCTCTATGTACTCTTTTATCTCCTGCTTCGTGCCGCCCGTTCGTGCGAGGAAGATCGCCGCGGCGGTCGCCTGTGCTCCTTTCATGCCTTCGGGGTGATCGTGCGTTACTCTTGCGCTTTTTTTCGCCTCGGCAAGTGTTCCCTCAAGAGTATCGAATGCGAAACCGACGGGCGATACGCGCATCGCTGAGCCGTTGCCGTAGCTTCCGTACGGCTTGCGGTTTTCGGAGAAAAGCCATCGCCCGAAATTCCCGCCGTAGCCGGCATTGGGGTATCGTATACCGTAGTCATGATATGCCTTCGCATAGCCGCCGCCGTTGAGAATGACATCGGCTGTGGCTATGGTAAGCACGGTATCGTCGGTAAAATGCGAACGCTCTGTCATGAGCGGGAGCGTCATGTCCTTCACATTCCCGAACTCGTATACCGAGCCTATCACATCACCTGCTATTGTGCCTATCATACGGCACCTCCGTTCCATCCGCCGCGCGATCGTTCGGCGGATCTAATATTATCAATATTATCCGCCGAATGGAAGGGTGGGCGGCGCGTGTACTCACAAATCCGCTCCAGCTTGTTGGATGCCTTTCTTTATCTTCTTTATATTTTTGTCAATAATATCATTTATTTCACTCCTGCATTCTTCTAAAAGCTCATCCAGTTCATGATCTTTTTTATACTTATTCTTTGAAATCCATTTTGATATTTTCTTCATTCGTGCTTTATATTCCGACATTTCGTTGCTTTGATGACAATAGATCTTTAGAAAGTCTTTCCAGTCTTCATCTGACTTTTGACAACTATTACAATATATGCACGCCAAAACCCTGTTGTATTTTCCATTTCCTTTTCCAGGAATGACATGATCATAGTGCGGTCTATCGGCTATTTTTCCGCAATAAGCACACCTGCTATTGAACAGTTTTTTTATTTCGTCTTTTTCTTTGTCATTGATGTCTTTATCTATTAACGAAAACAACCCCCGTTTTATCGCATTTTTGAACAGTGCTGCTGATGGCTTCATAGACATGTTATCTCCTTTTCATTTCAGGCTTGCATGGAAATGGCGATCGGGGAAATGTTCTCATTTTCTCCGCTCCACCCGCCAATTCCCTTATTTTCTCTACAATATCTTTTAAAGCCAGAACTTTCGTTATAGCATGTCGAGGAAGAACGATCTTTCTGTACTTTTTATTGCTGTATTGGAACGGTTCCTCCATCATGGCGATCAGCATATTATCAAGATAAATATATTTGTCATGTGATAAATATATTATCCATTTCAGATCGGCAGCTGTTCTCTTTTTCCAGCTTGAATACTGTTTTTCAGTTATGACGAAATAGTCATCGCCGTTGAGTATCTTTACTTCTATTTTCAATATTTTCACTGCACTCTTTAATGGCATAACAAAATCGGGGATAGCATCTTCCTGATATCTTGATGGATTATCAAGACAGAATTCTACAAATTCAGGAGTTGCATGATCGATCATATCATAGATTCTATGATATATTTCTGCGCAGATCTTATGTTCAATGCTCATATTCTATTCATCCTTTTTTTATTTTGGATACTGCCATGGAATGTGCCGCTCTGTCCCGTCCGTCATCCCTTCCACGGATCACCCCCGAGCATGATGCCTTCGATGGCGATGATCTTGACAATGGCAACATGCTCGTTGATGTCCCTCCCCGACGAAGTATATGCTCCATAGAGCCCCTCGACACGCCTGCGGACAGCGCCTGCATGCCTGCTGAACTCAGCTGCAATATGCGTGAACGACTCGAGAGCGGATGCCGCCGCGTGTTTGGGCATGCGTATCCCGTTGCCGCCGGCGAAGAGATAGAGAAGCGCCTCCTTGAGCCCGTACACCGACAGATCAAGGAAGAACTGCCTGCGAACGGTCATCGGCGGCTTTCCGCGGTTCATTTTTACCACGAGCATCTGTCCATGAAATGCGATATCGGTCATTTCCATATCATATACCGGTTTCTGCTCTAGTTCATCCGCAGCTATCTCCGGGTCGGCGACGAATTGCATCGGGATGTCGCTGATGATGCTCCGTATGGCATCGCGGCAGAGGGGTTCGCCGAGCACGTCGTCCAGCATAAGGAGTCGGCCTGGGTAAAGGCGTTTCTTGAGCCGTGAGGCTTTATCGATGTTTTCTCTGAACGCGCTTCCTTTCATGATGATATAGTATATACAGTACGCGACAGAAATTGTCGTACGTTCATTTCCCCGAACCGTTCCGGTATGGCGCACTCGCTATCATTGCGTCTATCTCGTATGGTGCTTCCGCATAACCGCTCTCTATCACCTGTGAAAGATATGCCGCAAGGAATGCCTCTATCGAACCGGCTTGTTCATACTGATAGACATGCCGCAGTTCGTGCGCAAGGATAAAGGGTTCACAGCCTTCCGCCTCCCCGCGCATGTATATCCCGTATCCGAACGTAACGCCCGACACGTGCTCCATGGAGAAATATGCACGGAGTGCCGCTCGGAGCTCGCTGTCTTTCGGCTCCGGCATCGATCGTACATATGCAACGCGCACACGCTCAGGATGTAATACCCCGACAGCTTCGGCTATTGCGATACCGCCTGCCGTCAAGACCGTGCCGGATAAAAGGATGTCAGTTTCCCGCTCCCGCGCCCAGGCTGCCGCTTTCGGGAACATGCGTGCAATATCGAGTGCGTTCATGTTTATCTTCCTTTTCCGGAGCATTCGATACGGCATAGTGCCCGCTCTGGCAGTACAATTTTATTTCATACGTGACCGAACCGATGCGGAGAATATCGCTCCAGGGAATATGCTCGTGATCATACAGCTCGTGAAACAGCATGCAGTGTCTGAAGCCGCTTAGTCCTTCCGATACATGACGGTCATTCCAGTCATTACCGTCGGCAAGTCCGGTTCGCACCCCCGACTTGGGAAGCCCCTCGGTCATCTGCACGATGATATTGTCGCCGCTGTCGTCGTACAATGCATCCTGCTCATCAAGCCGGAACGTTATCCGTACGTCCGCATGATGATCGTTCATCCATTGATGATGCGGCAGCTCTTCGGCCATGCCCATCCATGCATTGACGATATCGGTCTCCATGCCGGCCAAACGCGCATTCAATGCTTCAAGTCTCCGTATCTGCGTGTGCGTAAGCTTTTCACGGCCGGTGTCATCGAGCTTTGTGACGAGCTCGGTGATGTATTCATTCCCGTGCGCTCTGCACAGCGGCACAAGCCCCGGGAATTCGCGCACAAGCGCGCGCTTTCCGCACACGGCGCAGAGGCCTGCGGATGAACGTTCGGCGTCGCGCACGACGTCAAGCAGTTTCCGCGGTATATCGTAGTCGATGAGGTTGAGCCCGCCCCAGAGCGACGTGTTCACCTGGAGAGCAAATCCCGCGGGGGGACGGGCGCGGGCGATGGTCATGCAGGTGCGCCAGAGAAGACGCGTCCATCCGGGCGGACAGTCATTGACGGCGCTCGGGTCCTTGATGAAGGAAAATCGCTCGGCAAAATCATCGGGTGAGCGGTATCGATAGGCCATGCGGCGGCGGAGGAAGAGTATCATATATTATCCCGCGAACCCTATCACCTTGTCGCGGTACACGGCCTTCATCCTCGATTCGCGCATAAGGGCGGCAACGGCGGTGTCCGGCGTAAGTCCTTTCGTGAAAATGATCTGCTGATACACCGCCTTGAAATCGCCGATGGAAAGATCGGGAATGGCTGCGACCGTATCCCATACGCCGGCAAGCGCCGCCGCGTCGAAGAGCGTGCCGAAGAATCTCCCGAAGGCGAGGACCTTCTGCTCGGGGGTGAGATAGTCAAAACGCACCTTGTACGCGAAGCGGCGCATGCTCGCATTGTCGAAATGCTCGATGAAGTTGGTCGTACATATCAGTATGCCGCGGAACGATTCCATGGCATTGAGCATCTCGTTCACCTCGCTTATCTCCCAGTTGCGCATGGCGCCGTCGCGGCGCTGGAAGAACGAATCCGCCTCGTCGATGACGAGAATGCTCTTGGAATCCTCCGCCTCGCGGAAGGCGCGGCGTATGATCTTTTCCGTCTCGCCGACATATTTGTTCATGAGGTCGGATGCGCTTTTCACTATCATGTCCTTGCCGGAGCGGTGGGCGAGATAGCGCGAAAGCTCCGATTTCCCGCAGCCCGAGGGCCCATGAAAAAGGAAGTTAATGTTGCGCACGGGCAATGAAAGCGTACGGGTACGCAGGAGCTCGAACTGTTCTATTGAATCGATGAGCGTCTGCGGCTTCTGATCGATGTTCACAAGGCCGAGGGTGTAATGCTCCATGCCGGCTGCCGCTTCTTCGCGGCGATCGGGGTCATGGAGCACCGTCATCTTCTTGAGTATGTCGGTCATGAGGCGTTGCTTGTCCCGTTCCGGCGCAACGGCATTGCCCACGTGGCGTATGGCTAACGCCGCATGGCCTACCGAAAGATGATGTTTCACTATCGTATCGGTGATACGCTTTTCCTCGACCGAAGAAAGCTTATGCGTCAGAAGGTTCTCATGTATGATGGATGCGGTGACATCCCTGCTTATATTCCTGAAGAGGACAGAATAGATGAAACGCCGGCGCACCGCCTCGTGTACGCCGTTCATGCTGTTCACTATCCAGATGCACGGTGCAGCGTTGTTCTCGATGAGATGTACAAGCCCGGACTTATCGTCCTCGCCGAAGAGACTCCCCGTGTTCAGTATGGAATCCGCCTCGTCAAAAATAATGCAGGTCTTGCCGGCATTCACATACGCCGCCTGGCAGAGACGATAGCGCCCAATGCGAACGGCATCGAGGTCGCCCTTGTCCGGCTTGTCGTCGGAGTATCGGTTCTTCTTCAGTTTCGACTGAATATCGCGGCCGTTACTGAGGAGCACCGCTCTGAAGCCATGCGCCGCAAGGAGGCTGCGCGCGTATTCTGTCTTTCCGGTCCCCGGCTCTCCGTAAAGAAGTATGTTCACGCCGGGCGTTCGGTGCTCGATGGCAGAAAAAAGGAGCGTATGTATCGTATCGGTCTCATCCGCAAGGTGCGAGAAATTCCGTATCGGGAGCGGCGGGGATTTCGGGACCGTAAAACATGTATCAAAGATACGCTTTGGTTCCACCGTGTCCGAAAAGAGCATGTTGAAAAGCTCGACCGAGGGCTGCATGATGCTGAACACACCCCCGTCGATGATGCCGGAGAAAAGCCCCGAATTGAAGAGCGCATGATCGTCAACCACGCTGTTGCTCACGAGCGTTACCGGGACATCGGCGAATTTCGCGAAATGATCGGCCTTTTCCAGGATATTCACATATGCGTCAATGCCGGCAAGTTCGTCCAGGTGATAGAAATACCCCACGACGGACGCCGTCATCATGCGCAGTTCCGCTCGCGATAGATGGAGCGTGTCGGCGATATAGACGAGCTTCCTGCGCACGCTTGAGGACATCTCGGCGCGGCGCTTTTTTACTGCGTCCCGTGTGATTCGCTCTTCCATGTACTCAATCATGAGCCCGAGCGCCTTTCTCGCGTCCGTCTCAATTACGCTGGCATACCCCATGCCGTCCTTCCTGTCCTTGATGGAATGAAGTATTGCCCGGCGTACCTTGATGGTCTTCTCGCGGCAGCGCACAAGCACGGAAAAACGCTTCAGGAGCCCGATATAGTTCATGGCGTTCCCGATGCTGTTCATGCCGACCTCTTTCGCCCTGAGGTGCTTCAATATCCGCACGAGTATCGGGGCGAATTCCATACTGAGGAAATACTTGTCGTGCCGGTTCATGGCGTGCCTCCTGCTACGCGTTCGTACATGCATACCATAGCACTGCGGGGCGTCAGTATCTGTCGCTTGCTTTCTGACGGCATTTATTGCATTCTCCCGCCATCGATGGTATACTCCGTCCATGAAGATACAGTATATATACGAACTCCTTATGACGCTGCTCCGTGACGGCCGTATATCGAGCCATGCCGAGGTGTGCGGCAAGTATATAAAAAAGCGGTCCTTTGAGCGGTATGTAAATACGCTCAAAGATCTTACCGGGGCGAACCTCACACTCACCCCGCGTACCGGGATATACAGCTTGTCAGACCCGGATAAAAAGCGTCTGCGAAAGAGCTTCGGGTTCACCACGGCCGGACAAACCACGAACGATTCGCAAAAACAATTCCTCGCTTTTCTGCAGAAGATCAACGACAAGATGGAGCTCTTTTCACATGAGCCCATACCGGGTATCGCCGATAAGAACATCGAGGGTTATGAGAACGTCATTACCGTGGCCCGTCCGCCGGTATCGAAATTCCCCGTCAGCAGCGACGATATCAAGCGTATCCTTCAGTATACCGCCAATCTCGAGCGCATAAAGTTCCAATACTACCGCTATGCTGCATCGCAGAAATATCCCGTCGAGCTCATCCCGTATGTCGTACATTTTGTCAACGGCAAATGGTATCTCATCGGAAAAGAGACGAAGAGCGGACATATAAAGAAATACCTCCTGGAGAAGATATCCGCGCTGGAATCGCGTGAGCATCTCATGAGAATGACGCCCGCGGAAGCTGCACGCCGCGAAACGGCACGCAGGGAACGCGAAGCGGAACGCACCGCACTTATTGCGAAGATATCCGAAAGCGGCAATATATTCTTCAACAGCGAAGAGAAACCGACCGCAGCTACGGTACGCTTCGGCAAGGACGTCGCCCATTATTTCGACATGAACGACTACGGATACAAACAGTCGGTGAAGAAGCGCAATGCCGACGGTTCAGTGGATGTATCGTTCCAGTTCACATCGTTCTTCGAATTCTGGTTCTTCATAGCGCCGTGGCTCAATGAAGCGGTGATACTCTCGCCGAAAGAATATAAGGATGACGTGGTGGCGTTCCTGAAAACGGCGTGCGAGCGGATTTTGGCGAAC